>JAZNHQ010000214.1:0-2006 GCA_045577035.1 Faecousia sp.
AGGAAAACGAAATGGCTTACAATAAGACTCCCAACACTGAAGCACCCGAGATGATTGAGAAGGTCGTTTACCTGAACCGCGTTTCCAAGACCGTTAAGGGTGGCCGTGTCATGAAGTTCTCCGCTCTGGTCGTTGTTGGCGACGGTAAGGGTACCGTTGGTTACGGCCTGGGCAAGGCAGCAGAAGTTTCCGAGGCTATTCTGAAGGGCATCGCTGATGCTAAGAAGAATATGGTCAAGGTTTCCCTGGCTCCCCACAACACCATTCCTCACGAGGTTACCGGCATCTTCGGTGCTGGTAAGGTCCTGATGAGACCCGCTCCTGAAGGTACTGGCGTTATCGCCGGCGGCGCTGTCCGTGCTGTCATGGAAGCTGTCGGTATCAAGAATATCACTGCAAGATCCCTGCGTTCCCACAACCCCCAGAACGTTGTCAAGGCAACTATGGAGGGTCTGAAGGCACTGCGTTCTCCCGAGCAGATCGCTGCCATCCGTGGTAAGAGCGTTGAAGAGATCGTCGGCTAAGGAGGGAATTAACAATGGCAAATCTGAAGATCAAACTTGTTAAGTCCCTGAACGGTCGCCTGGAAAAGCAGATCGCTACCGCCCACTCCCTGGGCCTGCGTAAGATCGGCCAGGTTACCATCCAGCCCGACAACACCCAGACCCGCGGCAAGATCGCTAAGATCGGCTTCATGCTGCAGGTTACCGAAGTAGAATAAGGAGGAGAACCAGAATGAAACTCCATGAACTCTCTCCTGTCGCTGGCTCCACTCATGTAGCCAAGCGTAAGGGCCGTGGTATCGCTACCGGCAACGGTAAGACCGGCGGCCGTGGCCACAAGGGCCAGCATGCCCGCTCCGGCGGCAAGACCCGTATCGGCTTCGAAGGCGGCCAGATGCCTCTGGCTCGCCGTATCCCCAAGCGCGGCTTCAACAATATCTTTGCTAAGCCCCTGACTGCTATCAACCTGGCAGTTCTGAACCGCTTCGAGGACGGCGCAGTTGTTGACGCAGCTGCTCTGATCGAGGCTGGCATTATCCACGAGTGCCCCAACGGCCTGAAGGTCCTGTCCAACGGCACTCTGACCAAGAAAATCACTGTTAAGGCAGCGGCTTTCTCTGAGTCTGCTAAGGAAAAGATCGAGCAGGCAGGCGGAAAGGCCGAGGTGGTATAAGTGTTTAGTACACTGCACAACGCCTGGAAGATCCCCGAACTGCGTAAAAAGCTGATGTTCACTCTGCTGATGCTGCTGATCTACCGGATCGGTAACGTTATTCCTGTTCCCTATATTGACGCAGGTACTTTGGCCACTTACTTCGAACAGACACTGTCCAACACCATTTTGGGCTTGTACGATGCTATGTCCGGTTCTGCCTTCTCTCAGGCTTCCGTTCTGGCATTGGGCATCCAGCCCTACATCAATGCTTCTATTATCATTCAGCTGCTCACCGTTGCGCTTCCTCCCCTGGAGCGTTGGGCTAAGGAAGAGGGCGAAGCCGGTAAGAAGAAGATTGAGCGTCTCACCCGTTATACCACAGTTGCACTGGGTGTTCTGCTGGGCTTTGCCTACTACACCATGCTGCGCAACTACGGCAGCCAGGGCTTTGCCATCATTACCGATAACGGCATCCTGCCGGCTATCGTGATCATTCTGGCATTTGCTGCCGGTTCCTCTGTTGTTATGTGGATGGGCGAGCAGATCACCGAGTTCGGTATCGGCAACGGCATCTCCATGATCCTGTTTGCGAACATCGTTTCCGGCCTGCCCGGTATGTTCGGCAGAGTTCTGGATATGCAGTGGTGGCTTGCCATCATCATCACAGTTATTATGCTGCTGCTGGTGGTATTCATTGTATTCATCAACGATGCTGAGCGTCGGATTCCCATCCAGTATGCAAAGCGCGTGGTTGGCCGTAAGGTCTACGGCGGTCAGAACACCAACCTGCCTATTAAGGAAGTCGGAGGCCAAGCGGTCTTAGGAAGACAACTGGGGCTATCAACTCA
>JAZNHQ010000215.1:0-3089 GCA_045577035.1 Faecousia sp.
GTCGGTACAGGTCGCCGTAGTGGATCAGGTCGTAATATTGATGGTACTCAGCCACCTGGGCTTTTACTGCCTCTCTTTCTGCCTCATTCAGTTTTCTGGGGTCCAGTTCATAGCCAAAGGTGCCCCAAAGGGCCACATTTCCCCGGGTCTCGATACCGGTTCTGGAGCAGGCCGAGACATGGGCACCCATGGTTGAAGCAGGATAACAAAGGGAAGTTCCGAACTGGATGGGCAGCCGGTCGATTGGGTCCGTATTGTCACTGGTCCAGATCTGAGGAGAGAAACTCAGCATACCGGGGTCAAATCGGCCACCGCCGCCGGAGCAATTCTCCAGAAGTATATTGGGGTAAGTGGTGATCAGCCGCTCCATTAACTCATATGTTCCCAAAACATAGCGGTGGAAGAACTCAGTCTGTCGTTCAGGCTCCAATAGAGCCGAGGCGGCATCTGAGATATTGCGGTTAAAATCCCACTTGATATAGTCGATCTCATATTTTGAAAGGATGGCATCCATCTGCTGCCAGATATTTTCCCTGACATCCCTTCGGGTCAAATCCAGCACATACTGGTGCCGTCCCAACATGGGGAGTCTGCCTTTCACATGGATATGCCAGTCCGGATGGGTACGGAAAAGCTCCGAATCCGGAGAAACCATCTCCGGTTCAAACCACATACCGAATTTCAGACCCCGGGCATGAATCTGATCAATCAGGACACCCAATCCACCGGCCAGCTTCTGTTCGTTGACGAACCAATCGCCCAGCGAACTATTATCATCATTGCGTTTGCCGAACCAGCCATCATCCATGACCAACATTTCGATGCCCAGTTCTTTGGCAGTGTCCGCAAAGGCAACAAGTTTTTTGGTATTGAAGTCGAAAAAGGTGCCTTCCCAGTTATTGATCAGCAGCGGACGTTTTTCGGTTTTCCACCGTCCCCGGATCAGATGGCGGTTATAGAACCGATGGAAGATGCGACTCATTTCACCGATGCCATGTTCGGTATAAACCATGACTGTCTCCGGTGTATTGAACATTGCTCCAGGCTCCAGTTTCCAGGAGAAATCCGTGGGGTTGATACCCATGACAAACCGAGTAGTTGCATTGAAATCGCATTCCGCCATGGCTGTGAAATTGCCGGAGTAGACCAGATTGAAGCCATAGCATGATCCGTATTCCTCGTTCGCGCCGTGTGCAACAATGGCAACAAAGGGATTATGGTTGTGGCTGGAGGAACCTCTCTTGCTTTCAATGCCCTGTAACCCCCTGGTCAGCGGTCTGCGGCAATAGGTACGCTCCGCATTGTGCCGGCCATGGAGGGTTATGAGGTCGAATTCCATGGACGGCAAATCCAGACACAGACTCAGCACACGTTCCAGACAGCAGGAATATTCGGAGCAATTTTCAACTCGCACACGCCGGGTCATCACACCCAATTTATGAAAAACCGTATAGTAAAGGGTCACACGAATCCCGGTAACCGCATCCACAGCGTCAATTTCCAGGGAGCCGGCTTCGCTGTCTGCATTGACATATGTTGACGGCAATCCGGGAATCTTCTCTTTTCCGGGATAGATGCGGTGGGACACATAGCGTATATCCGTGGTACTGTCGCCGTTTTGGTTTCGTATCGACACGGCACTGATTCGGAAGTCTCCAGCACCGTTGCAGCCATATTCCATAGGCGCTGTATCTGGCGAAATACCGTCAATTCCATCCACCGGGTCGTAGGGACTGAAGGATGCGGAAACCCGACGCTTCTCCCGCCCCTGAATTGTTGCATCAGGGATTGGTGCGCCATAGTACAGATTCAGAATGTGCCCGGTTTCATGTATTTTGATCAAATAGCTGGAACAGTCGGTATCCAGCTTGAAAGTTCTGCTTTCGGAGTCAAATTGAATCGGCATGATATGACCTCCTGCACAGAAAAATTACTGCCAGTCCCTTTGGGACCAGTCATGATTTCGAATTCGTTCGTATTCTTCGATAGTAATCGGAATGACCGTGCCGTGTTTGTAGCCATAGGGGAAGGAAAACTGCATGTCTGAGCGGATAAACCGGCCGCTCTCCATGGAATCAGCCACGAAGGGCACATAGCCCTGCCCCGCCCCGGGAACGCCGTAGTAATCAAGGAACAGGCACCAGCGCCCGTCCTCCAAGCGAACCGCTGTGGGGCCCTCATAGAGCCCCGCTTCAATGGCCAGCATACTGCGGTCAAATTCCTCATTCCGAATGTATGGCCCCTCTGCATGGTCAGCTTGCAGCAAAATGATCCGCTCCGGGTTATGGTCAGACTTCAGGAACAGGAAGTACTTGCCGTTTTCCGTGTAAATGGCGGAATCAATAACCCCGGCGTCGTCCTTTTGATACAGCAGCTTCGGAACCCCAAAGGACTTAAAATCCCTTGTGCGGCTAAACCAGATACCCATGTTGCCAAAGCCGTTGGATGTATGGCTGGAGGACCAATGGAGTACATAGTCCTCCTTTTCCGGATCATAGAAAACATCCGGTGCCCAGAGGCAACCGAAGTCTTCATCTCCCAGCGGAAGCAGCCGCTGCTCTGACCAGTTGACCAGATCCTCCGATTCCCACATAGTCAGATACTTGCTGCCGTTGTGGGAAACGGTAGGCCAGTCGAAATGATACTTATTTCGGAAATTGTATGCAAGGCTTAAGTCTGTGGCAAAAATCCTGTATTTACCATCCTTCTCACAGCGGATGATGGTGCAGTCCCGGACACCCTTTTCCCCCTGATGGGACCAGAGGACAGGATGTCCGTCATTTACCATCTCCCAGTTGAATCCATCACGGCTCAGGCCGAAATAAACCTGCTCACCATCCGGTGTTTTCCGTTCACGGAAATGTACAAACAAATAAGCCCGCATACATTTCAACTCTTTTCTAATAGATTTAGGGCTGCTTGCCGATGTAAGCCAGAATGCCGCCGTCCACATACAGGATGTGGCCGTTGACGAAGTTGGAGGCGTCGGATGCCAGGAATACGGCAGGACCTACCAGGTCCTCGGTCTTGCCCCAGCGGGCTGCAGGAGTTTTGGAAATGATGAACTGGTCGAAGGGATGGCGGCTGCC
>JAZNHQ010000216.1:0-2996 GCA_045577035.1 Faecousia sp.
CGATCCGACTTGGCTTTAAACTGGGAATCACGCAGAAGCAGGGCAAATTCCACAACCGCTGCTACAAACGCATCGGTCTGGGTTGGCTGCGCATGGTAAGCAGCGGTGGAAACATCCATGGTCAACTCCTGCTCCGTGGCATCACCGCCCACATTTTCGGTAGGCTTGTACTTGATGATGACCTGCGCCAGGTTTTCCCCCGACTCCAGTGCCTTCTCCGTCAGCTTGATCTCATAAACCACAATAACGATATGACCGCTGCCAAGCTCGCCGGCATCGGTTTCGGAATTTTCAAATTCCTCCTGAGTCAAAAGCTTGTTTTCATAGCCGATTAAGCGGAAGCTTTCCACATAATCGGTGTTGAAGGTTATGCCCGCCTTTACATCCTTGGCAACGGTGACCATAGTGCCGCCGATCTGCTCCACCAAAGCGCGCCGGGCTTCATTCTTGGAATCGATATAGCTGCAGGTGCCGTTACCCTTCAAGGCCAGCGTCTCCATTTTATTATTTTGGAGATTGCCGCGGCCTACACCAAATACGGAGAAGTAAACACCGCTATCCTGCTTCTGGCTGATGAGGTTCTCCAAGCCGCCCACGCTGGACACACCCACATTGAAATCGCCGTCGGTTGCCAGAATGACACGGTTGTTGCCGCCCTCAATGAAATATTTTTCCGCCAGGCGGTAAGCGCTGTTGATGCCGTCGGCACCGGCAGTGCTGCCGCCGGCTTCCAGGTCCTCAATCACGGCCATGATCTTCTGCTTTTCGTAGCCAAAAGCTCCATCCAGCGCAACGGAAGAAGATCCGGCATAGGTGACGATAGATACCCGATCCTCCGGGTTCAGATTTTCCGCCAGCATCATAAAGGCAGACTTCACCAGGTCCAGCCTGTCCGCACCGAACATGGAGCCGCTGGTATCGATCAGGAACACCAGATTATTCTTCACTTCCGTGAATTCGATCTGCTGGGCAGCAAGGCCAATGGTAAGCAATTTGGTTTCGTTGTTGTAGGGATTGTCGAAAACCGACGCAGTCAGTGACAGCACCGATCCATCGGTGGGTGCAGCATAATCATAGCGGAAATAGTTCAACATTTCCTCTACCCGGACGGCATCCTTGGGGATGCTATATTGATTGTTGATCAGGCTGCGCAAATTGGGATAGGATGCGGTGTTGGCATCGATGGAGAAATAGCTGGTGTTATTTTCCGCTGCGGAAACAAAATCATTCTCCACGATCTCGGTGTAGCTCTCGCCGGACATGGCGCTGTCCATATAGCCGCCTGCAAGCATGGAGTTTGTGCCCATGGGTGCCGATGCAGCGCAGGCCGTCATGGAAACGGCGCAGGCAATAGCCAAAATAACGGACATTAGATTTTTTTGGTATTTCTTCATTTTTATCCCTCCTTCAAGGATATTGAACCATAAATCAGGCTGAAAGTCAACATATTTTAACTATTGCTTAACATCTTCTTAATATCTTACAAAAACTGCGTCCTCTCCCCTGCTCTGCCCATCTGAAAATGTTGCTAAATATACAAAAGCGCCGCACAGAGATGAAGTGACCCCCAAAAGTTAGACAAATATTTCTAAGTAAAATTGTTCAAGCAGCCAAGAGGGCTTGCTGTCTGTGTAATGCAGGCGGCAAGCCCTTTAGTCTTGCCTTGATTCGTCGGTTATTGTAATAATCCAGATATTCTATCAATTCCTGCTTAAAATGTTCCATGGATTCAAACTCATGTAAATACAGCAACTCACTTTTTAACAGACCGAAGAAGTTTTCCATAACAGCATTATCTAGACAGTTGCCCTTGTTGCTCATACTTTGCCGGATACCTTTCTCTTTCAGCATCCGTTGATACTTCTTATGCTGATATTGCCATCCTTGATCTGAATGCAAGAGCAGACCGGTTCCGTCTGGCAAGGCAGCAAATGCCTGTTCCAACATAGTTGTTACCATGGATAATACGGGTCTGTCAGAAATGGTGTAGCTGACGATATCTCTGCTATACAAATCCAGAATCGGCGACAGATAGAGCTTCTGCCCAAATACATGGAACTCTGTAACATCCGTAACCCATTTCTGGTTAGGCTTCTCAGCATAGAAGTTCCGTTCAAGATAGTTGGGCGCAATTTTGCCTACCTCTCCCTTGTAAGAACGGTATTTCTTGATTCTAACACGGCACAAAAGCCCCAATTCCTTCATTAACCGTTGCACGGTCTTATGATTTAAGTTAAATCCACGGTTACGCAGTTCATCTGTGACACGACGATAGCCGTATCTTCCTTTGTTCTCATGGAAGATTGCTGTGATTTCTGCCTTGGCCTGGGAGTACTTGTCCTCTTTGTTTTGATTCTTGCAGTGATAATAGAATGTTGCTTTCGGCAGTTGAGCGATTTCCAGCAGCATTGTCAAATTGTGTTCTCGCCTTAGTTCCTGGATCACCTTTGCTTTTTGCTTTTGTGTCGCTCTTCGTCCAAAACCAAGGCTTGCAATTTTTTTAGGTACGCATTCTCTGCTCTCAAGCGCTGGACCTCTGCTAAAAGATCTTCTTCTACTTCCTTGGGAAATTTTGCAGGACGCCCTTTGCTTCCGCGACCTCGGCGCTCTATACGGAATCCCTCAGGTCCTTCCGCAAGATAGATCCGCTCCCACTCCGCTACTCGCTTGTCGCACGGAAGGTTAAATCGACGCGCTGTTTCTCGGTAGCCTAGTTTTTCACGCATCATGGTTTCTACCACAAGCTGCTTAAACTCTGCTGTGTATAAACTGTTTGGTGTTCCTTTAGGCATAATAATAAGCACCCCATTTCTTAGTACAAGTATTATATCATACTTGTCTAACAAATGGGGTGCAGTTCAATCAACGGTGCTGCGGTAAATTGTTCGACAAATTCCGATTTCGTCAGTTATTGAGTTCACTCAACAACGCATCAAAACGTCTCGCTTCGTCGTATGTCATTTTATACCAAGGGCCTTCCTCGGCGCGGATAAACA
>JAZNHQ010000217.1:0-19285 GCA_045577035.1 Faecousia sp.
GCCGCTGCCTCCCCCCAGCTCCCTTTCGTAGGTTTTTGCTTGGGGTTTTGTAAGATACAGAACGATTGCTGGTTTCCCTAATGGGATTATTCCATAGTCAAAGTTGCCTCAGAGACGCGAATTTGTGCGCCTACAGACTCCAACTTAACATGTGTGGTGCCTTCGGGCAGAGCAAAAGTATACTCGGTATAGCTGGTGGTAGTTGCTTGAGCGGCTACCAGTGTCCAAGTTTCACCATCGCTACTTGCATATACATTCAAGGTGCCGGCCTTATAACCAGCTTTGACTGTGATGGAAGTAATGACCTTGCTTAATGCTTCAAGAATAGCGTTGGAGCCAGCGTACAGACGGACCTGCGTGTTCAGGTGTGCTCCATTGATAGTCAGATTTACATTTTCATCCAGCTCGTGCTCTTCGCCTTGAGCATACTGTGTACCAGCAGCAAAACTACTAAAGGTATACGTAGTTGTGATTTCAGAGGCTTCCGTTGCACCACAGACGGAGCAGGCACCATCCACATAAGTGTGTTCACCGGTGGCGGGGATTTCGGTGGTGCTGATGGTCTCGCCGCAATCATCACAAGTCACGGTGGTGGAACCGGCAGTGGTGCAGGTTGCCTCTACGGTTGTCTCAGTGGTGTTGCTATGTACGCAAAGCACCTCGGGATTGGTAGTATAGTAAATGGTATTAGTTGCCTTGTACAGAGTTAGAGCACCGCCGGTAGAAGTGCTATAACATGCAAAACCGTAAGTGCCATTGTTACGGAGATTCTTATTGCCTGTGTTTCCAATATTGACAAATTCGTAGGTGTTTGTGCCAGATACAGTCCAACGGGCATAATCGCTTATAGTAGCTAACAGTTGAGCTTTGTTGTTCGCGCCGGTACCAGCTGCGTATTTACCTACTTCTTCGTTATAAATTGTCCAATTGCTGCCATCCGGGGCGATGTGCCACACAATAGATGCATCAGGATTCTGGATAACTCCATTCGTAACAGTAAAGTCAGTGGAGTAGGTCAGTCTGCTGCTACTTACGGTATTTTCCATAGCATACTCGTTATAAACAATAACATAATCGCCTTCAGTGATGGTTCCGCTGTACTTAGAATAGGTGCTGCTGCCGGAACCTGCTTCAGTGTAAGAATACACAGCATACAAAGTGATATCTTTTTCGGGGGTGTATGCACCAGTCATAACGCCATTATCGGAAGTGGCATTATCGATTTCTTCGGTGGCCCAACCAGCGAAAGTATAGCCCTCGGGAGCGCCAGCTGTGGGAAGAGTGACGGAGTTACCATCGAGAACCGTATCAGCTTCAAGCGCGGTCACAGCATTGGGAACGCTATAGGTTACGGTGTAAACATTCTTTATCTCGCCGCAACCGTTGGCGCAGGTGCCGTCTGCTTGCCAGTTGTGACCCAGAGCGGGAACTGTGGTTTGAGGCTCCAAATCAACTCGACATACGGTGCAGTACTTGCCGCCTGTCTTACCGGGTTCGGTACAGGTGGCAGCTTTTTCTTCATAGCTTGCTTCGGTGTGACCCTTAGCGGCATAAACCTCAAAGGTTTCCAGAATATGGCCGCAAACCACGCAGACATTTGCCCGGTATCCATCTTCGGTACAGGTGGGCAGCTTTTCAACTGTGTTTACCGTTTCGTGCTGGCAAGCGCCTTCGCCGGCACCCTGCAGGCGGTACAGGCTGATCTCACCGTTAGTAATGGAATTGCTGCCGGCATAGCAGCTAAACAGTGTATTACCAACACTGAAGTTAAACAACATGGTGCTTCGGCTGTTACTGCCTTGGGCAACCACAGAAGCTATACCGTCCGTAATATCAATGGACCAGGAGCTGTTGCCGCTTAGAGAGGCTTCGGTTTTTAGGTGGTTTGCGCTGGAGGAGGCTGCATACAGATAACCGTCACCGGTGTCGAAGGCATAAGTGCCATCAACATCGCCTTCTGCCAGGGTCAGAATCTGCACGCCATCTACATAGACGATTGTTTTGTTAATGCGGTCGACAGTAACCTGAACAGCATCACGGTTGTTGTCTTTTTGTTCGCCCATTGCATAAACGTCGTTATTAGAAACGATTACAATTTGATCGCCTACTGCCAGGGAAGAAGCGTCGGTTACCAGTACCCAACCGGCAGGACGGGCTGCGCCGCAAACGGAGCAGGAACCACCATCCCAATTGTGGCCCAGAGGATCAATGGTTTCAATGTGTGTGGTGCCGCCGCACTTGTCACAGACGGTTTTGACATAACCTTCGGTTGTACAGGTGGGATCCAGGCTTTCTACATGAGTTTCTGTATGCTTACAGATACCGGTGGTGTAGTAGGTGCCTTCTTCACCCTCAAAGGTGAAGTCGGTGACCTTCACATAGAAGCCCAAAGTCTGGTTTGCAGTGTTACCGGTGGTGTTCTCGTAGCAACGCCAGTCGGGATTGTTACGATAAACACCTACATAGCGACTGGTTGCAGTATTCTTCAAATAGCCGGAGTCAGCATCGATGGTAAAGATTTTGGAATCGCTAGTTGAGCCAACACGGACACCGTCGTTTATGTCGGTGCAGTACAGCCATTTAGAAGTACTTCCATTTACATAAATGGTCAAATTGCCGTTGTCATTAGAGATGTTCCAAATAATACTTTCTGCAGGTTCTTCTTCCAAAATGTGATTTTCAGTATCAACTTTTATGGTGTTTGCAGCGGGAGCTTTGGTGGTTCCGTTGGTACTGGACAAAGTGTAGACCAGACCATTCATATAAGTCATGGTGATGACAACTTCGTCGGTTGCTTGAATATTGCTGATATCGCTTAAGACATACTCGGTGTGCTCATAAGAATCGGTGTGATACTCATACAGAGCATACAGAATGGTGTCCTTGGCGGCAATGTATTCGTTGCCGGCAGTGTAAATGGTAACGGGCTTTTCAATGGTATCGGGAATGATCTCGGTGGTCCAGCCCAGGAAGGTGTAGGTATAGTCACCCTTGGGGGTTCCTGTGGGAGTGGGCAGGGTAACCTTGGTGCCTTCAACAGGAGCAATAGCATCCACACCTTCCGGCACGAAGTAGGAAATGGTGTAACCGCCGCTGACGGTGGTATCAATGGTGGCGATGGTGCAATAGTAGTAGTCGGTGATGATGATCTGTGCATCGCCGCTGCCGGTGAAGGTCAGCTTGCCCTTGGTCCAATCGGAGGTGTTGGGCTCATACTTGCCGCCGGCGGTGCTGTTGTCGCCTACGGGAGATACGAAGACCTTTACATTGTTCTTATTGATGGGAACGATTGCGGTGTTTGCGGTGTTCTCTTTGAACAGATCACCGATGGTAACTGTCTCGTCGGTCAAATACTTGTCCTTGGGAGAAGCTACATCGAACTTGGACACGGAATTGGCGTTCAATCTATCCAAGATAATTACGCCATCCATTTCGCCAAGACCCTTGCTGGTGACGCCCCAGCCATAGCCGGTGACCAGCTGATCAAAAGGCAGGTAGATGTGGCGGTTGTTCTCAATATAGATTTCTTCATTATTAACGGTCTGCTTGTCGTGAACGCCGTCACCGTCAATATCATCATGAGAGTGAAGCTGACGGTCTACAAAGTGGAAGCAGGTAGCGTTCGCAGTAGCATGGTTTCCATTGACCACAACATAGTTCACAGTGCCTTCGGGAATATCCAAATACTCCGTTGCGTCCAAGGGCAGATATTTCAAAGTATCAACCTTCACATCTGCAACCTGGGTCAGGCGGCTGAACTGATAGTCATGGGTATAGGAAGCGATGGAGTTGGCAACCAGCTCACAGTAGTAATAATCGTTCCAGGTGCCGTAGTGAACGGTACAATTATTGGCGGTGATACCGTCCATCTTGGGATATACACGGCCATTCTCGGCGGTAACATTCTCACGGACGGAGCCGATCAGCATACCGGCGTAACGGTAAGCATAGTACTGATAGTTGGCGCAAACATCGTTGTTTACATCGATCTGGGCAGCCACATGGCAGTTTTCCATATGGATGCCAGCGTTGGCGGGGTAGTTTGCGCTGGACTGACCGCTGGTGGGATAATACTGACCAACCAGGCCGCCGCAGGCCACATCCCAGGAGCCCCACAGGGCGGAGATCTTGTTGGAGTTGTCAACGGTGATATTGGTGAAGGTAACGGGAGTGTTCACGGCTTCCTTGGCATACCAGCCAACGCAGCCCACAATACCGCCGTTGCCGATGTTGTATACGCGGGGGTTGCAATCAAAAATGGAAATGTTTTCGAACTTAGCACCACAATCCGCGTAAGCAGCAATGGTGCCGGTGGTGGTGAACTCGCCGTCAGAGGAGAAGTCCTTCACGGTCAGGTTCTTCACAGTACCGCCGTAAACCTTGCCGAACAGACCCATGCCGTCACGGTAATAGTTGGGGGTGCCGGAGTAACCGTCGTTATAGTCACCGAACATCTCCCAGGTGTTCTGGTAGAAGTTGGAGATGGTATGGCCATTGCCGTCGAAGGTGCCGTCAAAGGAATAAAAACCACTACTGACGGAGCCGCCGGAAATATGCTCAAAGCTGCCGGTGTTGTTCCAGTAGCCGATGGGGTAAAACACTCTGCCATTTTCAGAATCCAAATCATCCAGGTCAAGGTCTGCATGCAGAATCACGGTCTTGCCGGAGAAGCTGTCCTGGGCAATACCGTCAACCATGCCGCCTACGATCTGCGCAAAGCTGTTCAGCTGGTCAGCGTTGTAGATACAGTAGGTGTTTTGATCGGCATTGGGATTCGCGGTATACCAGCTATGGTCCACGCCGCCGACCCACTTTGCAGCCTTAGAGGTCAAAGTGATCTCGGAGAAAGAGCAAACAGCTACGGTGACAGCACCGGTGGCGGGGTCGTAATGGAACTCATTGTGGGTGTCCAACTCGTCCAGGGTCAGCACATGGGTCATTTCCACGGTTTCGCCGTTTTCCACATGGTACAGTGCATAGTTGCCGATGTTCAGACCCTTGGGCAGGATCTCACCCAGGCAGACCAGGATGGGGGTGGTGTTGCTTTCGCTGATGCCCTCGATATGTACATCCAGGGGGATCAGGGTCTCGTCCTCTTCTGCGGTAATGTCGCTGTCAGAGGAAGCCTTCTCGGTGATGGTCAGAACCAGCTGAGTGACGCCGTCTTCCAAGGTAGTGCCCTGGGGAACGGTCACGGTGATGTCGTCACTGCTCAGGGTGGCATCCTGTGTCAGAACGCCATTCTCAGCGGTCACATCTACGGTGATCTCAACCTTCAGACCGGTGTCGTCGCCTTCACCCTCGCCCTTACCGAAGATGGCGTCGGTTTCCCAACCTTCCATCCATGCGGCATAGGTGGTGCACATATCACGAACGGTCTGCAGCTGTGCTTCGCCGTAGCTGCTCACATTGGCGTTGACGGATTCCACGACCTGGCGCAGAGTGGTCTCCTGCTCAGTGCCGTACAACTTCACTTCCTCACCGCCCAGGTTCAGGGTGATGAAGGCATTGCCGCCGATGGTGGCGGTGGAGCCCAGAGCATTCAGAGCATTGCTGCCCTCGGACAGGATGTTCTTCAGGCGCAGGGTCAGGCTGGACTTTTCCAGAGCGTCCTTCTGGGTGAAGACCTTGTGTGCGCCGCCGTTCAGCCACATCTCGTAGCCATAGCCGGTCACAGCGTTCTTCACGGCTTCGTCGCCGCGGAACTCTGCACGGTAGCCCAGAGATACCTGGGTAGGCTTTAGGCTGATGGCAGCGATGGCTGCATAGTAGCGGTGGAAGGTGTAGCTGCCGTTCTCGGCGATGGTCACATAGGACTTCACTTCGCCGGTGGTCTTAACGGTGGTAGCTACGGTGCCGTCGGTGGTCAGAGAGCCGTAAGCGCCCTCGTAATCATCGGTGGCAGAGTCGATGGCGGACAGAGTCACGCCCTCAGCTACAGTCAGGCTCAGATCATGACCGTTCAGATCCAGGATCACGCCTTCGTTACCGTAGGTAACATTTTCGGCGTCTGCCAGAGCTTTCACGATCTGGCCAGCCTGGGCGGCAGCGATTGCATCATTGATGCTCTCATACTGCACACCGGTGGTGGTGTTCTCTGCAACATAGGTCACAGAGACGGAGTCCTCTGCTGCAAAGACAGTGGGAACCATGGAAAGTACCATGACCAGGGCCAGCAACAGACTCAAAATGCGGGAGGTAGTGTTTTGCATTTTTCTCCATTCCTTTCTATTTTTTGATCCTTGCGGCAGTATAACTACCGCAGTATATACAGGATAAGGAAATGATACCATTTTCCGACTGGAAAATCAATATATAATAAGGTATTTCTAATAAAAATATAAGAAAAATGCGAAACCGGGGCGAAAGTATGGACATTAGGCAATAATTGTCAGCACGGCGGGTACACCTGTGCGTAAACCGCGAATTCATATTTATCGTACACCCTTGTAGGGACCGGCGTCCTCGACGGTCCGCGATTACGCACTGCGGTAACGGACCGTCCGGGAGGCCGGTCCCTACAACGCATCGAAATAACAGAGCGACAAATTGAAATTTGAAGGTTTCTAAATTAAAAAAAGGGGGGTTGAGATATGGATAAAAAAGGATAGAAATTCTATAAACCCTCTTTCTTTTGTATAAATTACGGAATTTATTTGTGCAACTTGCAAAAAAAGACAATAGTGATTTTGTGCGTATTGCTAAGTTGTTTTTGAGTCAAAAACATTGTAGAATAGATGCGTACAAATAGCGGTGGTCTGCCCTTTGGCGCAATCGCGGTTGCACATTCGCTGCGCAAGCGCTTGCTTGCGGCACGAACATAAGCAAAAGGTATATTATTTTTAGGAGGAAAAACATGAAAAGAATTATTGCCCTGCTGCTTTGCCTGGTCATGACAGTTTCCCTGTTGGCGGCCTGTGGCGGCGGAGAAAAGAAGTCCGGCAGCAACGACAACAAGGGCGATGCTAATGCGCAGAATGTTACTCTGACCATTGGTATTCCCAAGAGCTCCCTGGTTACCGACTACTACGACAATGTTTACACCAAGTGGCTGGAAGAGAAGACCGGCTACAAGCTGGAGTTCCAGTTCTTTGCTGCTGCTGCCAACGACTATAAGACCCAGCTGTCTACCATGGTCGCCGGTGAGCTGGAGCTGCCCGACATTCTGATGGGCTTCAGCCTGGGCGAGGATCTGTACGAGCGTTACGGCCGTGACGGCGTGTTCGTAGACCTGTCCGAGTACTTCAACGACAGAGAGAAGTCTGAGCGTTGGTGGGAGCGCTTCGAGCTGACTGACGAGTATTCTCAGACCAACAACTGGCGTCGTATGCAGGCTGCTGACGGCTCCGGTGCTATCTATGCTTTCCCCGAAATTCAGGAGTCCATGATCGATATCATGAACTACCAGGTTTGGATCAACCAGGCTTGGCTGGATGCCGTGGGTAAGGAAATGCCCACCAATCCTGATGAGCTGTATGACGTGCTGAAGGCCTTCAAGACCGGTGACCCCAACGGCAACGGTCTGGCTGACGAGATCCCCCTGGTGGGTACTGCCAGCGCTCTGTCCGGTCATACTCTGAACTGGCTCATCAATATGTTCATCTACGCTGACAAGGATATCTGGTTCAATGTGGACGAGAACGGTCAGCTGTACTCCCCCTACAGAGAAGATGCTTACCGCGACGCTCTGAAGTACATCCGTAAGCTGTACTCCGAAGGTCTGATGAGCCCCTTGACTCTGACTGCTACCGCTAACGACCTGAAGCAGATGGTTTGTCCCGCTTCCGGTGGTTCTCAGATCGCCGGTGTGGTCTGCGGCCACATCACCCTGTGCTTCGAGCAGGATCACGATGGCCTGCTGAACTACGAGGCTCTGCCCATGTGGGGCAACTGCATCTTCAAGGAGAACGCACATAACTTCACCACCTTCGTTACCAGAGACTGCGAGAATCTGGACGCTGCCTGGAATCTGCTGATGTGGATGAGCACTGAGGAAAGTGCCATTATCCAGCGCTACGGCGAAGAGGGCGAGAGCTGGGATTGGGCTCCCGAGGGTACCTTCTCCGTTATGAGCACCGAGGAAAGACCCCACGCTGCACAGATCCGTCTGTACAAGGATACCTGGGGCACCATCGGCAACGACAACTGGAGAAACGTTGAGGCTACCGTGCTGCTGAACGCTGAGGGCGAAGGCAACCAGGCTGTTGCAGAGGAAGAAGAAGAGGTCCGTCAGCATAAGTATGACCTGTTCAACCAGGCTCTGGCAAACTACTACGACCAGATCGAGAACTACAACCCCTCCGAAGAGCTGGTTTGCCCCCTGCTGGTATGGCCCGAGGAGTATAAGGAAGAAGTTCCCTACGCCCGCGCTGACTGCCAGTCTTACATCAACAAGTCTCGTACCGACTTTATCACCGGTGTTAAGGACATCAACAGTGATAAGGATTGGCAGGAGTACCTGGATCAGATGGATTCTCTGGGCTATGACCAGTGGCTGTTCTACTCCCAGGCTATCTACGAGGATACCATCGCTGGCGAATAAGCTATAACTAACAGATATTCCACACAGACCGGGAACGATCCCGGTCTGTGTGAACATCATTTTTGGCATACCCACAGTTTCCCTTTGTGTAAGTACCGAAATATATAATCCGGATTTCAGTATTTACCCAAGGGGAGACTATGGCAAGTCTCTAAACCAATAAGAAAGGGATGAAGTGCATGAATGCTTCTACCGGCGTGATTCTCAATCAGCCCAAACAACTGTCCAGAGCCCAGAAATTTTGGCTTCGTTTCAAACGGAACTGGATCCTCCATGCAATGATGGTGCTTCCCATGCTGTACTATGTGGTGTTCGAAGCAATGCCTCTGTATGGTCTGCAGATCTCCTTCCGTGACTACTCCGCCTCCGACGGTATCTTCGGAAGTGCCTGGATTGGTCTGAAACACTATATTGACTTCTTCTCCGACTGGGAGTGGAAGAATATTGTGGTCAACACCATTTCGATCTCCTTCTATCAGATTCTGGCCGGTTTCCCTGTGCCTATTATTCTGGCACTGGTTATTCATATCAACCAGAAGAAATTCCTGAAGAAGCTGACTCAGAATGTGGCATATATTCCCCACTTTATTTCTACCATCGTTATGGTTGGTATGCTCAACCAGATCTTCCACCCCAACTTCGGTATCCTGGCTGCTATCTATCACAAGATGGGCATCTACACCGTGCCGGATATCCGCTATCTGGAGACCACCTTCCGCCACCTGTATGTGTGGTCCGGTGTGTGGCAGAACATGGGCTGGAGTACCATTATCTATGTGGCTGCTCTGACCGGTGTTTCCCATGAGCTCCATGAGGCTGCTAAGATCGACGGCGCAAGCCGTTGGAGACGTGTGCTCAGTGTGGACCTGCCCGCTATTATGCCCACCATCTCCATCATGCTGATCATGCGCTTCGGCTCCATCATGTCCGTGGGCTATGAGAAGGTCTATCTGATGCAGAAGAGCACCAATATCGACGTGTCCGAGGTTATTTCTACATACGTGTATAAGCAAGGTATTGCCATGGGCAGACAGTCCTTTGGTACTGCGCTGGGTCTATTGAACTCTGCCATCAACTCCGGCATGGTCATCCTGGTGAACAAGGTCTCCAGCTGGCTTAGCGACGGCGAATCCGGGCTATTCTAAGAAAGGGAGGAATTTTGTATGTCTAACATTGAAGAAACCAAAGTCGAAACTCCTTCCGAGCAGACTGTGACTCCGGTAGTTGCTGCATCCAAGGCCCCTGTTCTCAGAAAGAGAAAAAACACTAAGATCCAGGACACCTTTGGTGATAAGGTCCTGGAGGTGGTTACTACCATCATCCTGTTCCTCCTGCTGATCATTGTGGCATACCCTGTTATCTACGTGGTATCCGCATCCTTCTCCTCCGGCGCTGCACTGATCTCCGGTCGTGTGCTGCTGTGGCCTGTGGAGCCCACCATTTCGGCCTATAAGGTCGTCTTTGGTATGCAGGATATTCTGACCGGCTATAAGAACACCCTGTTCTATACTGTGGTCGGTACTTTGATGCAGATGTTCATGCAGATCGTCTGTGCATATCCCATTTCCAAGCGTAATTTCCAGGGTCGTAGTGTCTACACAAAGATCATTGTGCTGACCATGCTGGTTAACGCAGGTCTGATCCCCATCTACCTGGTTAAGCAGTCCCTGGGTCTGTTGGATAACATTTGGGCAGTTTTGATCAGTGGTCTGATCGGCGCATCCAATGTGTTCATTCTGCGGACAGCCTTTAAGAGCTCCATCCCCGGCGAGTTGTTCGATGCTGCCGCTATTGACGGCGCAAACGAGCTGCAGTGCCTGGTTAAGATCGCCCTGCCTCTGGCAAAGGCGACCATCAGTGTTATTACACTGTACGCAATCGTTGGTCACTGGAACAACTACTTCACCGCTATGATCTACCTGCCCACCAGAAGTGATCTGTGGCCCCTGCAGCTGTTCTTGAGAAATCTGCTGATTTCCTCCAGCAATTTGGGCGTTGAAGCCCAGGGCGGCTCGGATACCGGCGGTGGCTCCGAGTCTCTCGAGCAGCTGCGTTATGCGCTGATCGTGATCTCCACTGTGCCTGTTCTGGCAGTGTACGGTATTGTGCAGAAGTATTTCAAGACCGGCGTTATGGTCGGCTCCGTGAAGGGCTGATACCCAAACACAAGCATTTGCCTGCCGGGGTGCGTCCCAGATGCACCCCGGCTTTTTTATCATCACGCTAAATTCCAATTTATCGTACACCCCGCGTAGGGGCCGATTGAGGCACACCGGCCCCCCGACAACCACCGTATATAAAGGGCCGATGTGCCTCAATCGGCCCCAACGCTGTGCGGCGGTAAACGGAACGATAAGTTGTAATTTGAAGGGGGAATTATTATGAAAAACTACTGTGTAGGTTATGGTCGTGTGGATATTACACCACAGGAATCGGTGCCTCTGGCGGGCTTTGGCAATACCTCCAAGCGTATGTCTCGCTATGTCAGAGACCCCTTGTTTGCATCCTGTTTTGCTATTACCGATGAAAACGACAAAACTTTAATTCTGATTAGCATGGACCTGCAGCGCGGCGGCGAGCGTGAGACCCAGGTGATTCGGGAATACTGCCTAAAGGCCTTTGGTATTCCCGGTGAGCAGGTTATGGTGTCCGGTACCCATACCCATGCTGCGCCGGATCAGAACAATGATAATGAACCCAGCATCCACCGCTATCGACAGATGCTGGATCTGAAACTGCCCGCCTGCGTTGCACTGGCTATGGCTGACCGCAGGGAAGCGGTCGTGTACATGGGCGATGTGGAGACCGAGCGTATGAACTTTGTGCGCCACTACTGTCACACTACGCCGGATGGGCAGGTGTTGTATTTCGGCGATGCATTCGGTAAAACGGTCATTGACGAAACCACTCGTCATGCCACCGAGGCAGACCCCACATTGCATATTGTAAAATTTGTTCGTGAAGGCTGCAAGGATCTGGTGCTGGTGAATTTCCGTGCCCATGGTACTTTGGCCAGCGGCGGCAAGAAATATGATGTATCCGCAGATCTGATGGGTGGCCTGCGTATGGCCTTTGAAAGTAAGACCGATGGACTGATCACATATTTCCAGGGTGCTGCAGGCAATCAGAATCCTTCCAGCCGCATTTTGACAGAGGTGGTTACTGCTGATTGTATGGCCTACGGCAATCGTTTGGCAGATTATGTGATTCAGGGCTTGCAGAATATGCGCCCGTTGACTCCCGAGCCTATCAAGAATACTCGCATAAATCTGGTGCAGCCCGTGAATAAACCCTCCCCGGAATTGCTGGATGTTTGCATGGCCGTGCGGAAAGTATGGAACGAAACCAATGACTTCAAGCAGGCTGCCGCTGTCGGTGAGCATGCGGGAATTCGCAGCCCTTATCAGGCCGGTGCGATCATAAGCAGAAATAACATGGACGATACAGATCAGCTGGAGCTGAATGCCATCACCTTGGGTGAGTTGGCTATTGTAACGGCTCCCAATGAACTGTTTGATACCAACTCAGTGTATGTGGAGGATCACGCACCCTTTGCCAAGGTGCTGACTTTGGGATATTGCAACGGCGCAAAGGGATATATTCCCAGCAAATTTGGCTTTGAATACACCTGCTATGAATCCGATTGCTGCCGCTTTAAGCCCGGCATCGGTGAGATCATCCAGGATACCTTCCTTCAGATGCTCAACGCGCTAAAGAATCATTAAGTGTCAATTGTTGATATGCACAGATTTTTCGACGCTGATTGGTCAAAATCATAAAAAATGGGTTTTTGGTGAAAATACAACGATTTTTTGTGATATTTTAATTGCAATCAGAATTGTTTTGCGCTATAATGCAGGGTGAATAAGTGTGATAGTGAAGGGCTAGTTGAAAGGGGAACGCTATGAAACGATTGCTTGCATTTTTATTAATGCTGGTCATGCTGCTGAGCCTGTGGGGGTGTAAGGAAACCGAGCAGGATGCCGCAGCAGAAAAAACCGGATATGATTACCGTTTGGATCATGAGACATTCAGTATCGGCTACTCCCGGATCGACATTACACCGGAGCAGGCTGTGCCCATGGCAGGCTATGGTAATACCACCAAGCGTTTGTCCCAAAATATCCAGGATTATCTGTATGCAACCAGCGTTGCTATTAATGACGGCGAGGGCGGTACAGTGGTCTTTCTGACCCTGGATCTGCAGAGAGCCTCCGATGTGATCGTGACGACCCTGCGCCCCATGCTGGCTCAAGAGACCGGCTTGCCGGAAAGTGCCTTCCAGATCACCGGCACCCATACCCATTCCGGCCCGGATGTACAGGTGAATCATGAGGCGGCTGAAGCCTACCGTCAGATGCTCATGCCCAGGCTGATCCAGGTGGTCATGGAATCCCTGGAGGATCTGCAGCCTGCAACCATGTCTGTGGGCTCTATCGAGGCTGAGGGTCTGAACTTTGTCCGTCATTACGGCACTACGCTGGCTGACGGCACGGTTTCCTGGTTTGGCGACAACTTTGGCGAAAATATTTACAATGAGACTACCGTCCATGCGTCCATTGCTGACCCCACCATTTATGTGGTCAAGTTTGACCGTGAAGATGCCCAGGATGTGTGTATGCTGAACTGGCGTGCCCATCCCCACTGGACAGGTGGTTCCAGCAAGTATAACATTTCCTCTGACTTGATTGGCCCTCTGCGTGAGTGCTTTGAGATCCAGACCGGTATGCTCTTTGCCTATTACCAGGGTGCTGCCGGTAATATTAACGAAAAATCCAAGATCACTTCCGAAAACCTGGTAAACGACTATCAAGAGCATGGCGCCCGTCTGTCTGAGTATGCGGTCCAGTGTCTGAATGAGAATATGGAGCCTGTGACCACCGGTCCCATCCAGATCCAGGAAAAGACTCTGACCATGAAGATCAATAAGACTGACGACGGCGGCCTGCTGACCGCAGCCAAGGTCTATCAGAGTATCTATAACTCTACCGGCAGCCGGGATCAGGCAAAGGCTGCTGCCCAGGAAATGGGCTATACCATCAACAGCCAGTACGCAGCCGCTGCTATTGGAAGCAACTACAAGAGAGCAGATACCGAAGATCGTACCTATACGGTGATCGCCATCGGCGATGAATTTGCGATCTCTCTTGCTCCTCACGAGATGTTCGACCGCACCATGACCCGTGTGGAAGAGGCCTCTCCTTATAAGTATACATTGCATTTTAGCTACTCCAACGGCACCAATACCTATATGCCCGACCTGCAGGCATGGGCACAGGGCGGCTATGAAGTGGATGTGTCTATATTTGTGGAAGGCTCTGCGGAACTGGTTGAAGAGACCTTTATCAACATGATGAACGACATGCATAACGGATAATCAAAAAAGCCGCCAATTCCGGCGGCTTTTTTCTGCCCAAATTCCTATTTATCGTTCTGTTGGAACGATAAATAAATGCATAATGCAGAATGCAAAATGCAAAATGAAGGTGTCGCCAAGGCGACGAGAATATAAAGTGAGTGCAATAAAAACCTTATGTTTATTGCGTTTTATCGTTACCGGGCGGGTATGGGCAATAAAGATTAGCACTCAGAGTAAACGCGTATTGGGATGAAACGCCCTTGCGTTTCAAATATGAATTTACGGTTGTGTTTTTTTGCATTATGCGTTAGAATAGAGGAAAATGGGAAGGAGCGGCGTTATGCAGTGGTTACAGATCAGTATTGAAACAGAGTCTGCAAAGATCGAGGCTGTGGCAGCGGCATTGACTGCCGGTGGCTTTGCGGATCTGGTATTTGAAGACCAGGCGGAGTTTGAAAGCTTTTTGGATGAAAACCGTGCTTACTGGGATTACATAGACGAGGATCTGCAGCAGCAGCTTCAGGGTCTTTCCCGGATCACGCTATATTTGGAAGAAACAGATAAAACAGGTCTTGCAGCCTTGGAGGCTTTGCTGGAGCAGCTGCGTAGTAAGGATTTAGGCACATTGGAAATGACCGTTGCCCCCATGGCGGACACCAATTGGGAAGAAAGCTGGAAGGACAGCTATCCGCCCCAGGAGGTAGGAAAGCGCCTGGTGGTGCTGCCGTATTGGCTGGCAGAAGAATACGCCGGGAAAAGGCTGCCCGTGATCCTGGATCCCGGTTTGACTTTTGGTACCGGCGCTCACCCTTCTACCCAAATGGTCATGGAAACCATGGAGGAATTGGCACTGACCGGAGCCAGCTGCCTGGATCTTGGCAGCGGCAGCGGTATTTTGTCCATTGCCGCCTTACGATTGGGGGCAAAAACTGCCGTGGGTATAGACATTGATCCCAAAGCGGAGGATATCGCCCGGGAAAATGCGGCATATAACGGCTTTGCCGCTCCGGCCTTTACGGCGCTGACCGGCAATGTAACTGCGGATAAAAAGCTGATGGAACGCCTGCGCCGGGAGCATTACAACCTGGTTTTGGTAAACATCGTGGCAGATGTGATCGTTGGTTTGGCACCGATCCTGCCGGATTTCCTGGATGCGGACAGCACATTGATTTTGTCCGGTATTTTGGATACCCGGCTGGAGGATGTGTGCCAGGCGTTGCGCCAGGCGGGCTTGATTGCAGAGTATATCCGCGCCAAGGAGGATTGGCGCTGTATTCGCGCAAAAAGGAGAGTAGTATGACGATTCCTTATAGAACCCGACGAACACTGCGGCGTGTGGGCCTGGCGCTTCTGACGGTGCTGATCGTGGCACTGGTGGTTTGGCTGTGCTGGCTGCTGTGGCTGGGTCGTTATGTGGTATATACCCGGGATCATGGCGCCCGCCTTGACTTTAAGCGTCCTTCTTTGCAGATCGCAGGGCAGGAGGTTGTTGCGCCAAAGCCCATGGAGGAAGTGCCTATTTATTATAACGAGGGCGAAAATGCCTTGAATGTGAACAAGGAGCTGACCCAAATCATTGGCTATTATGTAACGGCTGATGAGCTGGCCGAGGATATGGCCGGTGTGAAGGCCAAACTGCAGAACCTGGAAAAGGGGACAGCTGTTATGGTGGATGTAAAGAACATCCAGGGCGGCTTTTTCTATGATTCTTCAGTCAGCAGCATCCGTGCCAGGAAGATTGACACGGCGGCCATGGATGAGCTTTTGGAATACCTGCGCTTAAGTGACCTGTATGCCATTGCCCGTATGCCTGCGTTCCGTGACTATTATTACGGCCTGGATCATGTGCCGGACGGTCTGCCCACTGCGGGTGGTTACCTGTGGATGGATGATGACCGCTGCTACTGGCTCAATCCTGCCAGCCAGGGCACCATGACCTACCTGGTCAATATTGTCACAGAACTGAAAAGCCTGGGCTTTGACGAGGTGGTGTTCACGGATTTCCGGTTCCCGGATACTTCGGATGTGGTGTTTAAACAGGACAAAGCAGAGGCGCTGGCACAGGCAGCGCAGCTGTTGGTGAACACCTGCGCTTCGGATTATTTTACAGTTTCCTTTGTGGGCAGCGCTGCTTTCCCCATGCCGGAGGGAAGAAGCCGCCTGTATGTGAATGATGCAGCTGCTGCAGATGCGGCAGCCATTGCGGAGCAGACCGGCCTGGAGAACCCCGCCCAGCGACTGGTGTTCCTGACGGATCTGCACGATACCCGCTTTGAACTGTACAGTGTGCTGCGACCCATTTCCAGCGCCCACTAAAATAACGGTTGCCAATCGGAAAATTTGTTGTATAATATAAAATGTAATTTTATGGGTAATTACCCAATATATTGGAGGAATGTCATCATGTTCAATGCAATGATCGAGACCCTGAAGGCCAATCCCCGCAAGATCGTGTTTACCGAGGGCCACGATGCCCGCATCCTGGAAGCTACTGCACGCCTAAATGAGGGCGGCTTCCTGACCCCTATCCTGGTTGGTAATGTGGAAGAGGTCAAGGCCAATGCAGCTAAGGGCGGCTACAACATCGAGGGTGTTGAGATCCTGGATCCTCTGACCTACGAAGGCATGGATGCCATGGTCGAGAAGATGGTAGAGCTGCGTAAGGGCAAAATGTCCGCTGAGGAGTGCAAGGCTGCACTTTCCAAGGGTAACTACTTTGGTACTATGCTGGTGAAGATGGGCTATGCTGACTCCCTGCTGGGCGGCGCTACCTACTCCACCGCTGACACTGTTCGTCCCGCTCTGCAGCTGGTTAAGACCAAGAAGGGTGTCAACCTGGTCTCTTCCTGCTTCATCATGGTTCGCGGCGACGAGAAGATCGCCATGGGCGACTGCGCTATCAACCTGAGCTACGAAGATTCCCTGGACAAGGAAGGCAATGTAGTTCTGTCCGGCGCTCAGAAGCTGGCTGAGGTTGCTGTTGAGACTGCCCGTACCGCTAAGGTATTCGGCATTGATCCCAAGGTTGCTATGCTGAGCTTCTCTACCAACGGTTCCGGCAAGGGCGGCACTGTGAAGCTGAGCCATGACGCTACCGTGATCGCTAAGGAACTGGCTCCCGAGTTCGACATCGACGGCGAAATGCAGTTCGACGCCGCTGTGGCTCCCGAGGTTGGTCAGCTGAAGTTCCCCGGCTCCAAGGTGGCAGGCCATGCCAATACCTTCATCTTCCCCTGCATCGAGGCTGGTAACATCGGCTACAAGATCGCTCAGCGTCTGGGCGGCTACGAAGCTTACGGCCCCATCCTGCAGGGTCTGGCAGCACCCATCAACGACCTGTCCCGTGGCTGCAATGCCGACGAGGTCTACAAGATGGCCATCATCACCGCTGCTCTGGTATAATCCTACATACAAAAAGGCACGCTCACCGAGCGTGCCTTTTTTGTGCAAATTCAAGTTTATCATGCTGTCATTTCGATGCGTAAAGGCTTTCCCTGCGCCTAACCTACTGCTCAGCACAACAAATTGAAATTTACTGCTTCGTGCCGGAGGCTAGGGAAATGATGGCGTTGGAAAGATATTTGGCGGCGTTCAGGGCTTGCTGCTGGGTGTTTCCGGCAGCACCCACCTCTATGAGCATGGCGCCGGTGGACAGATCCTGGTTGAATCGCTGGCTGCGCAGGCTGATGGGGCGGGTGATTCCGGGATACAGCTTTTCCAGCTGAACATGCAGCTTCACAGCCAAAGCCATATTTTGCTCCCACTGGGGATGCTGCAGACCGCCGGAATTGGTACCCACCACCATCATCAGCTGGGCGCTATCCTCGCCGTCTACAGTGGCGGTGGTGGCGATCTGTTTGCCGCTGCTGTCCTCCATGGCATCCCGGTGAATGTCCAGTACCAGGCAGATGGAGGGATATTCCTCCAAATATTCCTGAATGCTTTTTCTTGCGTGATTGTAGGAGCCGTTATAGGAGGGGTAATCGTGAATGGTGCGGTCATGGATCACACAGATCCCTGCCTGTTCCAAACACTCCTGTATGTACTGCCCAACGGCCAGCATATTGTTTTCCTCCTCCAGGCTGCGGTAGCTGTCTGAACAGTCGGCGTAGCTTTCACTGGCGTGGGTGTGCAGGATCAGTACCGTGGGCTCTTCAGCTGTCAGATCCCATACCAAAGGCTCTTGCAGCAATGCGGCAACATCCGGTTTTTTGCTGCTGGCGTTGTTGATTTGTATAAGCTGCGCATCTGCTGACGAAAAAGCCGGAGTTTCTGTTACGGACAGCACCGGAACGGTGGGCTCTGTGGCAGGCTCGGTGGCCTGGGACTGAGGTACGCGCACAAGCTTCCCGGTCTCCAAAAACATCATGACCGCCATGGTGTCCGGCTGGGAGAAAAAACGGACGATCCTGCCGGGCAGATTACCGCTTACCAATCGCAGAAGCAGGGCTCCCGCAATGGCAATGGCACCCACACGCAAGCTTTTGTTTTCCGGCTTCATATGCAAGCTCCTTTCGTAAAGAGATAAAAAATGGGCACGCTGAAGTGTGGCTTCAGCGTGCCCTCTGTATTTATTATGGGCGTTTTTTCCACTTGGGTCGTGTGCGCAGTTCCAAACGCAGGTTTTGGAAGAATTCCGTCAGCAATGCGCCGCATTCTTCCTCTAAAATACCGGCTTCTACGGTGGGATGGTGGTTAAATTCCATGGAAAACAGGTTGCAAACGCTGCCGCAGGCACCGCATTTGGCGTCCGATGCGCCGTAAACCACCCGGGGGATCCGGGCATTGACAATGGCGCCTGCACACATGGGGCAAGGTTCCAGGGTCACATACAGTGTACATTCCCACAGCCGCCAGCCGCCCAGGGTCTTACAGGCCTGGTCGATGGCTTCGATCTCTGCATGGGCCAGGGCGGACTTGTCCTTTTCTCTGCGGTTGCGGCCACGGCCTACCACTTTGTCACCCAGGGTGATCACACAGCCTACAGGCACTTCACCCTCTGCGGCAGCTTCCTTTGCAAGCTGCAGCGCTTCTTCCATAAATTGCCGATCGTCCATACCATCGCCTCCTTTTTCGCCATTATAGCAAAGAAAGGGAAGATTTGCAAATTTCAATTTATCGTTATGTTATTTCGATGCGCAAAGGCTTCTCCTTGGGGAGAAGCTGGCAAAAAATCGGCTCTTCGCAACCGATTTTTTGACTGATGAGGGGAAAGCAATGTTCGAAAACGCCCCACAGTACAGATCCTATGACCCACGCCCCTCATCCGTCACCAGTGTGCGCACTGGTGACACCTTCCCCCGAGGAAGTCGGATCGTAGCCATGTCGTTCTGTGGGCCAAGGAGTTGATAGCCCCAGTTGTCTTCCTAAGACCGCCTTGGCCT
>JAZNHQ010000218.1:0-5899 GCA_045577035.1 Faecousia sp.
GGCCGAGGGGGGCCCATGGCGTGGCCTTCCCCAAAAGGCCACGCCATGGGCGGGGGCGAGCAGCCCCCATAAACGAGCGCAGCGAGTTTCACCCCGGGGACGGCCCCGGGGGGCGCCGCCAGGCAGGCCCCGGGGGCGGGGGGCCGCAGCCCCCTAGGCGAGCAGTCGCGATGCCGGGGGCGTTAGCCCCCTGGCGAGCGGCGCGAGCCTTATAAATGCCGCAGCCCCTATACTTGATATTCGGACATTATTCCATCACATGCTGAGCAGAAGAATGTCCAAACAGACCCTTCATGCTATCGAAGATAGCATAAAACACACGGCGAAGATTTTTTCTTATCCGTGTGGAATTATGGATATTATAGCCAGTTCATCCCCGGATTTTGGCCCAAAAGGTTGGGAAAAGGCCGAGGATTACGGCCATCCAAAGAAGCTGATATTATCAGCTTCGGAGGATGAGCCAGTGGAAAGAAGGCCGGGCGCTGCTCTTGAAGATATTGAGCGATCTATGCGCCGTGCCAGGGGCAAGCTTCGGCGGCTGGCTCTGGCCAATGAGTTTAGCTACTTTGTGACATTGACCCTTGACCCGTCCAAGGTCGATAGTCATGACGGTGCAGCTGTTGTAAAAAAGCTGAATGCCTGGTGCAGCAATATGGTGCAGCGGCATGGGCTGCGTTACCTTCTTGTGCCGGAACGGCATAAGAAAGGCGGTATTCATTTTCATGGCTTTTTCAATGCTGCTCTGCCTGCTGTGGATTCCGGCACCATTCGTGTGCCATGGTCCAAGCGGCCACGGAAGCCCCGTAGCGCCGCTGAAAGGGCCGAGTGGTTAGCAGCTGGGGGAAGGGTGGTTTACAACCTTCCCGGCTGGTCGCTGGGCTTCACAACGGCCATGGAGTTATACGGCGACTATCCCGCCGCCGTTGCCTATGTATGCAAGTACATAGGCAAGGATGGAGAAAAGCCCGCCGGGCGTTGGTATTATTCCGGGGGTGATCTGAAGGATCCCCAAGTGATGTTTGCGGAGATCAGCGCTGCTGATCTTGCAAACGATTTTGGGGATCGCTGTTGGGTTGGCTATGTACCAGGGCGTCAGATCGCCGTGGTAAATGGTATAAATGTACACGAACAAGTACAAAAGGAGGAAAAATGAACGATTTAAGATTTGAGAAGTTGGGCGTTTGTGACTTTGCCGTCTATCTGTCCGGGTTTGCCGATGCCATCGGCAAGGCCGGTCAGATAGGGAAGGAGTGCTGGTTTCAGCCCCGGGATGATCTCGGTGGTGGTGTTTGCTGGGCTGCCACTATGGCCGGGGCTGTTAGGGCCTGGGCAATCAGTGAGATTCAAAGAAAGCAGCTGCAACGGCTGATCATTGCAGAAATGATCTATGGGATTTGCAATCCGCTGCCTACAGTGTACGAGGAGGAGACTAACCATGAGGACTGAATACCTGCTAAAACGAGAGGTGGCCAATGTGTTGGCCGCGCTTACACCGACAAATGCGCTTGTAATGAGGGTTGCGCTCCATACCGGGCTTCGGGTTGGTGATATCCTAAGCTTGAGGACAGAGCAGCTTAAAAGCAATTTCTGGATACGGGAAAGTAAAACCGGAAAAGCACGCCAGGTGGGTTTACCTGAGCCGCTTCTTTCTGATCTCAAGGAAAGAGCGGGGCATACTTGGGTTTTTGAATCCTCCAGGACTGGCAGACCGCACACCCGCCAGGCTGTCTGGCGGGATGTTAAGCGGGCTGCACAGGCGTTCAGATTGCCGCAGAATGTGGGGCCACATTCTGCACGCAAGGTGTACGCCGTGGAGCTGTTGGAAAAGTACGGGGACTTTGAAAGGGTCAAAAAAGCACTCAATCATAGCAGCGAATCTGTAACCATGATCTATGCTATGGCTGATAGGCTCTTGAACCAAAAACACCGCCGCCGGGCTGCGCCGGGTCGGCGGTATGTGTAAACTCATAGTTGACAAACCGGGTATGATTCTGTATAGTGGGATTCACGAGACTAAGGAAGGAGGGCAGCAGCCCAAACGAAACAAAACCATTATTTTGTTGATCTGTCCAGGGAAGAGGGGTGCCGGTGCGTTGGTGAGTTGGCGGTTTGGCCGCTGACTATTTCTTTTGGTTGTTGCGAACGCAACAAAATAAAAATTTTGTTGCGTTGGCGGCGGATTTATGCTATAATAAGTCTATCAAAGCTTTATGGAGGTACCTTATGCAACGATTTTACGATTGTCCGCAGATTTTGAGGGATTTTTTGGTATATCACGAAACCATTAAAGGACAATCTGCAAAAACCATTCAGGAGTACTATTTGGATCTTAGAATGTTTTTGAGATTTGTAAAACTCATGCGTAGTGAGCTGCCGATAAATACAAGACTGGATGATATTCCAATAAAGGAAATTGATTTAAATTTCATTTCCAAGATTACAACCTCAGAAATATATGATTTTTTGTCGTATCTTGCCAGCGATCGTACGCCTAATCCCGATGCTGCAGTTCCTTCTTATGGAATCTCTCCTGCAGCTCGCGCCAGAAAGCTTTCTGCAATTAAATCATTCTATAAGTATTTAACGATACGCACCAAACAGCTTACAGAGAATCCTGTGGCTGATCTTGAGTATCCAAAACTAAGAAAAAGTTTGCCTAAATACTTAACCATAGAACAATCTTCAGCACTTTTACAGGCTGTTTCTGGTCCAAACGAAAAGCGGGATTATGCAATTCTTATGCTCTTTTTAAACTGTGGTATTCGTCGCAGTGAGCTTGTAGGATTGAATTTAACAGATGTTTATGAAGATCGGATTCGTGTTGTCGGTAAAGGCAATAAAGAGCGATTTGTATATTTTGGTGCAGCTTGTCGTAAAGCCATTGACACATATTTACCCGAACGCAACAAAAAATTTCTATCTGACAATCGTGCGCTGTTTGGTTCAAGAGATAATAACCGAATCAGCGTGACCGCCGTTCACAGATTGGTTAAAAAGGCGCTTTTACAGGCGGGATTGGATCCGGATCAGTTTTCGGCACATAAACTACGTCATACTGCAGCTACCATGATGCTGTCAGGCGGCGTAGATGTAAAGACTGTTCAAGAAGTTTTAGGCCATGAAAACCTAAATACAACACAGATTTATACGCATATTGAGAACACTGAATTAAAAATCGCCGCTGAGGCTAATCCCCTGTCCAAGCTGGATTTTAATAAAGATTCTTAATGCCTCCCCTGCCCTGGTTTTACATAGCAGTTTCTATTGCTTCCCGGAGATTTCTGACCTTATACACGGTCAAATCTTCGGGAATTTCTAACTTTTCAGACCCTCCGCGAGGAATAATAGCCTTTTTAAACCCTAATCTGGCAATTTCTGCAAGCCTTTGGTTCATGTGAGAAACAGAACGGATCTCCCCTGTTAATCCCACTTCACCGATTGCTACCAAATCATCTGCTATGGGTTGGTCTCTATAAGAGGATGCAACGGCTAACACAACCGGAAGGTCAGCTCCGGGCTCGTTTAAAGACAAGCCGCCAATCACATTTACATAAGCGTCAAAAGCGCTCAGCTTCAATCTTCCGCGTTTTTCTGCTACAGCAAGCAACAAGACCGCACGATTGTAATCAAAGCCGTCAGCGGTCCTTCTGGGCACATTAAAAGTGGTTTTCGATACCAGAGCCTGTACTTCTGCTAAAATAGGTCTGGTTCCCTCCATAACACATGCCACGCAAGTACCGCTGGCACCCTCGGGGCGACCTTCCAGAAGCATCTGTGAGGGGTTCGGAACCTCTACAAGGCCGGAATCGGCCATTTCAAATACACCGATCTCGTTAGTGGATCCAAAACGGTTCTTAGCGGCGCGCAGAAGCCTGTAAGAAGAGTTCGGATCACCTTCAAAATACAAGACGCAGTCTACCATGTGCTCCAAGACCTTAGGGCCAGCAATGGCTCCGTCCTTATTGATATGCCCCACTACAAAAACGGTTAATCCTTGAGATTTGGACAAATTCATCATGGACATGGTGCAGTCCTTGACCTGAGATACGCTGCCGGGCGAGGATTCATTCTCTTCGTTATACATAGTTTGAATAGAATCAACAATCAAAATATCCGGATCCAAAGAGTCAACAGCCTCCAGTATATCGGAGATTCTTGTTTCAGACAGTATGTATAGTTCCTCGGGCGCAACGCCGATTCGCTCTGCACGCAATTTGATCTGCTTCTCACTTTCCTCGCCGGAAATATACAGAACCTTTCTGCCGGTGCATAAGCTGTTACATATCTGAAGCAATAAGGTCGATTTACCAATACCGGGAGCTCCGCCTACCAGCACTAAAGAACCGGAAACCGCACCACCGCCCAGGACGCGATCCAACTCGCCCATACCGGTTGAAAAGCGGAGCTCATCATTGGTATTTACTTCATGAAGCTTTTGCGCATTGCGGCTAATTCCCACGGGGGCAGGTCGTGCTTTTCCGGACGCAACTGGCTTTTCAATATGCTCTTCCATAGTATTATATGCACCGCATCCGGGACAACGTCCCATCCATTTTGGTGTTTCGTTGCCACAATTGGTACAAAAGAATACGGTTTTTGCTTTGGCCATATATATGCTCCATTCGTATTTTTTCTTTATTATATCAATCAAATACTATTCGGTCAAGCGTTCGAAAGAAATCTGCTGACAGTCGTGGCAATCACAACACATAATTTTTGCTGATATTCTTTACTACGCAATAAGGCTTCCTCAGATACATTGGACAGGAAGCCACATTCAATCAAAACCGCAGGGCAAGTTACATTTTGAATTAGATAGATTTTATCGGATACTTTTGATTTTCTGTTACTACCAGGGTTTAGATTGACAACCAGTAGATTTTGAAGCGTTTTTGCAAGAGCACTACTTGCATCATCGGCTGCAAAAAATACCTGCGCTCCTGCATATTGAGGGTCAGAAAAATAGTTTTGATGAATGCTGATTAATAATGCATTTTCCGTACTATTTACAATTCTTACACGTTCTTTTAGATCAGAAACCTTCTTTTCGGCAATCGAGTTGCCCGATGTGTATATAGAATCATCGGTTGTTCGAATCATAATGGTTTTTATACCCAATAAGTGCATAAGATCATTTAAACGGATAGAGATTTTCAAATTGATATGACTCTCTAATACTCCGGTACACGACGTCGCGCCACCATCCACACCGCCATGGCCAGCATCAATGATAACAATGTTTCTATTGGATATACCACTGCTTTCAGCAATTGTAGTAACCGTATTGTCTGCGTATAACGTTCCGATAATGATTGCGAAAACTAATAAAAGATAAAATGGCAACATATACAATATGTTATTTCGATTGCGCATAAGAAACACCTCTTTCATAACATATGTTAAATCAAAACAAATAATTCGGGCAGGGGTTACTCCCCTGCCCTATTACCTATATATCAAATGCCGGATTCATATAGTATACGTTCTTTTGATCCAGTTTTTCTCTCAGCAACTGTATGGCCTCGCCAAATCGCTGAAAATGCACAATTTCCCTCTCACGCAGGAATTTAATTACATTATTAACATCAGGGTCATCACTAAGTCGCAGAATGTTATCATAGGTCACTCGTGCCTTCTGTTCTGCTGCAACTGTGTAAGAATAACAAGGTCCAAAAACCCAGTGTTTATGCGGGTTTTCGGGATCGGCATTTTTGGGTAGCTGCAACCTTATAAGTGCAACATATCAAAAATTCCAGTGAATTTCAATGGGTACATCGGTGGTCCCTTGGATCCTTTTTCCTACGGAAATATAGTCAATAAGGATTTCAACCATCTCTCTGGTGAGGTGTTTGAGGTTTGTGTAACGCTCGATGATCTCTCTGCGGTTGTCGCCGACTTC
>JAZNHQ010000219.1:0-11523 GCA_045577035.1 Faecousia sp.
TTTCCTTTTCGTTATAGTCCACGGGGCAGCCACGGCCAAAGTCCTCCACCTCCACGGACAGATCCTCGTAGCGGGTGACGATGATGGTATCACCGTGTCCCTCACGAGCTTCGTCAATGGCGTTGGACAGAATTTCAAACACCGCATGCTTACAGCCTTCCAGATCGTCAGAGCCGAAAATGACCGCAGGGCGCTTGCGCACACGATCCTCGCCCTTGAGCATGGAAATACTGGAGTTTCCGTATTGTTCATTGGTTTTTTTTGCCATAATCTATACCTGCCAATGTGCATAATTTAACGATTTTATTATACACATTTTGTGTGTAAAAGTCAACCAAAACCACAATATATAGGAAAATGGACAGGGGACGGTACTATGTCCTTTGTGGACACAGTACCGTCCCCTGTCCTATTTTATTTTAGATCTCTTCTCGGAATTGGCGGAAGGCGGTGGGCAGTGCGGCTTGGCTGTCTATTTCCTCCAGGGATAGCCAGGTAAAGGTGTCGTTTTCTTTTGAAACCTCCACGTACACTCCACGCATCATCCATTCTATATGGGTAAATATATGATTTCTCTCCACTGTGCGCAGGATTTCTTGGGGTATTAACCCCATTTCCTCCACTTTATCGATTGCCGCCTCCGTTTCCAGCTTGCCGGGGCAGTTGGGAAACTCCCACAGCCCTGCCAGCAGGCCGGTTGCCGGTCTTTTTTGCAGGGCGTACTTGCCTTGACAGCTTAGGATAAATACGGTTTTCTCTTCCGTGCGCCGTGCCTTCTTGGGCTGTTTTACCGGCAGGGATTCCGCAGTACCCTTTTCATATCCCAGGCAAAAAGCCTTACAGGGGCAGGCTTTGCAATCCGGTTTTCGGTTCGGGCCGCAGACGGTAGCACCCAGCTCCATTAAGCTTTGGGTGAAGTCCCCTGCCCTGCCCGGATAGTAAACCGCCAAACGGTCACGGACAGATTTCTTCCAGGCGGGATTATCAATGGGGGTAGGATCGTTTGTGAGCCGTGAGATCACACGCAGCACATTGCCGTCCACCGCCGGAGTGGGCAGATCATAGGCAATGGAGCAGATAGCACCGGCGGTATATTCTCCGATACCGGGCAATGCCAAAACCTGGGTATAGGTTTTGGGAAAGACTCCACCGTGCTGCTCCATAATGGCCATGGCAGCCTTTTTCAGATTCCGCACACGGCTGTAATAGCCCAAGCCCTCCCACAGCTTATGCAGCTGCTCATCGCTTGCACCCGACAAAGCCTTCACATCCGGGCAGGCCGCCAAGAAGCGGGCGTAATAACCTTTGACCGCCTCCACACGGGTCTGCTGGAGCATGATCTCCGAAACCCAGATCCGGTAAGGATCCTTGGTTTCTCGCCAGGGCAGCTGCCGGTGATCTGCATCGTACCAAGCAAGCAGTACCTCGGGTAATTGTTCAAAGAAACTCATTTTAGCTTAAACAGGTTGTTATCCGTCAGGAAATTGCTCAGACTGTAGCACACCAGCACATCGTCAAAATTGTACTGGGTGTCCATCTCGCTAACGGTCTGATTATTGATATAGCGCAAGTCCACCAGCACCACGGTCTCATAGGACTCTGCCAGGAAGCCGCCCAAGCAATTGGAATAGGAATCCCGGATCACCAGGATGCTGCCCTTGCCTGCATTGTCAGGGTTTTCAATGGTCACCACAGAATGGTTGCCATCCAAAAATACCGTATACTTGTCGGTCTCCTGCAGCCGTGCTTCGTAGAATAGGCCTGGATTCACATTGCCGGTCTCATTGGTGACCTGGATATTCTGGGAATGCTGCCACATCTCCAGAGGCTCACCGGGGATCTTCCACAAAGCGGCTCTTGTATAGGTAGAGCCCGTAAATCCCTCAGCGGTGGTAATGCTGAACGCATCCTCCGCCGGGTATTCCCTGCCCTTGCTTTCCATATAGGCGGCACAGGCCTTGTAGGCGCCCTGGCTTGTCCAGTGGTGATCCGTACGGTAATACAGATCAGCCTGATCACGGAACACCTCCAGCATATCCACGCAGTTCACATTCTCTCCTGCCAGGGCGTACAGGTTTTCAATGTGGGATTCGTCCAAATAAGGATCTGCTACGCCCTGGATGCTGTTCTGAGCTGCCCAACCGGCGGAGGGAACCACCATAAAGTCCACTTCCCTGCCAAGGATCTGTGCAAAATTATTCACGCTGGATACATTTTTGACAGACTGCGCCTCATTCCACTGCACCGGGGCTTCCACCAGGCGGTCGCCCTCTGCCAGGTAAATATCCTTGGTGACCTGGCGGCCAGTATATAACTCCACATATGCGTTCAGACCCACAAAGAAATCACGGCCGGGAATATGGTCTGCCATATACAGATCCACATCCGCGCCAAACTCACCGGAGGTCAAGGTGTCCATAGACAACTCGGGGGTATCTTGCAAATACCGCTTTTCCAGTTCGGAGAATTCCTGCTTGGGCAGGAACAGGTACAGTACCATCATGATCCCCAAAAACGCACAAAATGCGATCACGGTGATCCATTGTTCAATTCTGTTTTTCATGACTGCACCTCCCATCAGAATCGGAAATAAATGAAAGGATTATAGCTGTTAGAGGCCAGGGCAGCCACGCACAGCACCAGCACCACAGCGCACAAAGCCAGCTTTGTATAGCGCATGGCGGTGGTTTCCTTCCATTTATCGGTGACGGTCTTCAGCAGAGGTGTTGCGGCGATCAGGCTGACTATCAGCATGGGCAGGAAGCCCAGCACCATATTCACGCCCTGCACGGAGGTTGCGGAGAAGTCAAAGAGTCTGACAAAGAAGGAGCCCAAAGCGCCCATATCCTCAAAGAAGAACAGCGCCCAGCCAAGCAGGATCGCGATCACGGTATACACATGGCCAATGACCTTGGGCAGCTTTTTCAGCCACTTCAGCAGGAACAGCTTTTCCAGGATCAGCAAAATGGCATAGTACAAACCCCACAGCAGGAAATTCCAGCTGGCGCCGTGCCAAAAGCCGGTCAGTCCCCATACCACCAGTAGATTCACGATCTGACGAGGCAATCCCTTCCGATTGCCGCCCAGGGGGATATATACATATTCCTTAAACCAGGTGGACAGGCTGATATGCCAGCGCCGCCAGAACTCGGTGATGGTGGAGGAAATATAGGGATAATTGAAGTTCTCCAGGAATTTGAAGCCGAACATTCTGCCCAAGCCGATAGCCATATCGGAATAGCCGGAGAAATCGAAATAGATCTGCAGACCGTAGGCTACAATGCCCACCCAAGCCGCCAGGGTACCGTCCTGTACCTGCAGCATCTCCCACAGGCTGCCCATAGGGTTTGCCAGCAGCACCTTCTTGCCCAGGCCAACGATGAAGCGCTGGACACCGGAAGCAAAGTCGGCAATGTTTTCCTTTCTGCCTACCATCTGCAATGCCACATCGCTGTAACGGACGATGGGGCCTGCGATCAGCTGCGGGAACAGCGTCACATAAGTGCCGAAGGTCAAGGGGTTCTTCTGAACAGGAGCATCATGACGGTACACATCAATGATATAGCTCATGGACTGGAACACATAGAAGGAGATACCGATAGGCAAACTAATGGCCGGTGTTTCCACCCCTGCCATAAAGGGGAAGATGGCCTTCAGCTGCTCCACAAAGAAGCCTGCGTACTTGAAGAAGCCCAAAATCAACAGGTTTGCCGCTACGCCAATGGCCAAAACCGCCTTGGCACTCTGTCCCCGGGTCTGGCGGGTATAGACCCAGGCACCGAAGGCATAGTTAAGCAGTATGGTGCCGATCATCAGGAACAGATACACCGGCTCGCCCCAGCCATAGAACACCAGGCTCCACAGCAGCAGAACCGGGTTCCTCAAAAACCGGGGGCAGATATAATAAATCAGCAAAATCGAGGGTAAAAACGCAAACAGAAATACATTACTGGAAAATAGCATTTCACCTCTCCTTTCTTTCTAAACGACTTTTTGGGGAGGGCATATCCCTCCCCAAATAGAATACTTAAGCAGCGCAATAAATGTCCCACAATGTGTCCACATTCTCAGACACGATAAACACCAGGCAATTGCCCTCTGTTACCAGCTTGGCATCCATTGCCAGCTCATAGGCCTTGGGGTCATAGCTCTGGAACTGCTCGCACATACTGGTCATTCTGGATTCTGCAAGAGCCTTGATGCTCTTCAGAGCATCCTTGCTCACGGCCTCGATCAGCCAAATTTCAGCGGTGACCGCGCCGTCATAGTAGGATATCACCACCTGCTGCTTGCAGTCCTCAGGATTTACGCCATAAGCATTGAATACATAATCCGCATCAAACGCCATGGCATCGGTGGGAAGGTAGGATTTCATGGATTCGTACACGCTGCGCATATCGGGTGCAACCGCATCCTCTTTCTTCTCACCGCCGCAGGCAGTCAGAGAAACCAGGAGCATGATTGCCAGTACAGCACAAATCAGTTTTTTCATAAGGAGATTCCTTTCTTAATAACCGGTGTAGGCCTTCAGAACAGCGATCCAGCGCTGTGCGCCCTCGTTGGTCAGATGCACATAGCTGTCAGAGCAGTAGCAGGTGGCCAGGCCGCCGGTGGAGTCCTGCATATAGGGATGAACATCGATATACTTATAGCCGTTGCTTTCGGCAAAGGCCTTCAGCTGCGCATTGTACTTCAGTACATTGGCATTGTTTAACTTGCCTTTCTCGCCGCCGGTCCAAACAGGGGTCATGGACTGAATATATACGGTGATATCCGGGCAGGTGGAATGGATCAGATCCAGCAGCACGGCCCAGTTGGTGATGGTCTTGTCGATACCGTACAAGCCAATATCGTTCATACCCAGCATGATAAAGACTTTCTTGGCGCCGGTAGCGGCCAGTGCTTCTTCAATATCCTGATACTTGACGCCCTGGTAGGTCAGCTTGGTGTCCGGATGGTCGTATACAGCGTTATTCACGCCGTAGCTGCCTACCACCAGGAACTTGGCCTTTCCCAATTCGCCGGAGCTGGCGGCATAATAAGACAGCTTCAGGGAGATGGAGTCGCCAACAAATACCGCATCATCAAAGAAGGAGGAATCTACGGTCTGATTGGCAGGCGCTTCCATAGCAGGATCCCGGGATCCGGCAGGGTTAGAGGGAGTTGTAGGTTCGGTGGTGTTGCCCTCGGTGGGCTCGGTGGTGTTGTCCTCGGTGGGTTCGGTGGTGTTGTCCTCAGTGGGATCAGTGGTATTTTCCTCAGTGGGATCGGGGTCTTCCGAAGGCTGGGTTTCATTTTCCGTTTCGTTAGTATCAGCTTCGCTTTGGCTGGGTTGCTGAATATCCTCAGAGGGCTCAGTGGTTTTCTTGGCAGTATCCTGTCCGCAGGCAGCCAAAAGGCTCACCGTCATGCACAGAGCCAGTATGACCGAAAGCATTTTTTTCATCGCTGTCAGATCCTTTCTCGGGTAGTATATGTATTTGCAGTATATTATAGCCGCTTTGCTCCCATAATTCAAGCTTTTTCGACAATTTGACAAAGAAAACAGCCACCAACGGTGGCTGTTCGATATCAGAAACTATTGATCAGCTGCAGGGCAATGGGCAGCACCAGGGAGAACAGGCTAATGAGCCAAGGGTAAATTACCTTCTTGGAGCAGAACATCAGCAAAATGCATACGGCAGTGATCACCAGCGGAAATACCACTGCGGTATTTCTTCCCATGGTGATGCTGTGAAACACCAGGTTGCCTGCCTCCGTACCGGCGGTATCCAGGACCACAAGCTCCGGCAGGAGCGCATAATTACGAATAGCAAGAATGATCGCTACCACCGCCACAGGCACAGCCAGGATCATGCTGCGAAGTCGGTAAGCCCACGACCAGGTACTCTGGACGATTTGGCCAAAGCCTCTCTCTTTATTCTCATTCATGGTCACACCACCTTTACGGTTTATTTTTACGACATTATATCACAGTATTCTACGATTTGCAAGCGCAGTTTAATTGTCCGAATTATTGGACATTTTCTATCATATACTTGTGCCAACAACGAAACACAAGGAGGAACTTTCCATGAAAACCGCTATCTTATGTGCCAACCGTTTTATGAACCGCCCCCATGTGGATCTGCCCAACGCTGCCACAAGACGACAGATCCTCCACAAGTACATTGATCATATTCTGCTGTGTGCCTGCGGTGTGGGAATTGCGGTAGCAATCCTGTTCTTAGCATCCCTGGCTTAATGCTTAAATATCTGCCTGTGTCAGTATGGCACAGGCGGATACTTTTTTATCCGCAATTTCGATCACGCCCACACTGCCGCTCCAGGAGCCGGCGGCACCGGGATTCATAACCCAAAGGCCATCTTCTTCCTGATGGCAATCGGCCCGGTGGGTATGGCCGTAAAGCACCACCGCAGCACCGCTGCGCCGGGCGTCATTCAAAAGCGCACCCAATCCCATTTTTACATGGTGATTATGCCCATGTGTGATGAAAAATACCACACCGCCGAAAGAGCATTTTACAACCTCCGGCGCACCAAAGGGACAGCGATAGCGGTCACAGTTTCCCGGCACCTGTACAAAGGGCAGCCGGGGATTTTCCTCACGCAGTACATCCGCGTCCGCATAATGATCGCCCAAATGGATAATTCCATCGGGCTTTAGCTTCGCCACACAATGGCGCATAAACTGCAGCCCTGCATGGGAGTCTGAAAGAACCAACAGCTTCATAGTTCACCAACCTGTAATTTTCGCATATAGTAATGTAGAATGTTTTTTGATCGGAGGGGATCCAATGGAGAAAAACGGAATCAACCTGCAGGAAGCCCTGCGGCTTGCCAAAAGTCCTGCCGGACAGCAGCTGATCGCCATGCTCCGGCAAAAAGATCCAGAAACGCTGCAGCAGGCAGCAAAACAGGCAGGTGCCGGCAACTATACCCAGGCCATGGAATCACTGCGCGATCTGCTGTCTTCCCCGGAGGGTAAGCAGCTTTTGAAAGAATTGGGGAGGTAGCCATGGAGGACTTGGAAAGCAAGCTGGGTGCGGTTTTGCAAAATCCCCAAATGATGGAGCAAATCATGACCCTGGCACAATCCTTAGGGCAAGCTTCCCCCCAGGAAGCACCACCTGCGAACAACACTCCTCAGGTGGATCTGCAGCTTTTACAAAAGCTTTCCGGGCTGGCCGGACAAAGCAATATTGACAGTAATCAGAAAAATCTGCTGGCGGCCCTGGGTCCATATCTGAATCGCAAGCGGATCTCCAAACTGGAAAAAGCCATGCGTGCCGCCAAAATGGCAAAGTTGGCATCCACTTTTTTAGGCAGGTGAAACCATGTATAACCGATATATTCCCCAGGCGGACGGGTCATACCGCCGAAACCGGATGCCGGAGCCACGGCACGCACCGCCGCAAAAGCCTGCACCACCTCCCCCCTGCCCGGAACCTGCCGTACAGGAGCCTGTCAGATCCTATCCTCGGAAAGAGTCCGGCGGTAACCCCATGGGTTTTTTAAGGCAGCTACTGCCTAAAGATTTTGACACCGGCGATCTGATCGTGGTACTGCTGCTTCTGTTGATGGCAGGAGATTGCGAAGAGGATAGGAGCAACGCCATATTGACTTTGGCCCTTTATTTCATCATGTGAAGTCAGTCATCTACTTCCAGCAGGAGGACGCGGCGGTGGAAGCCGCCGCGTTTTTCATACTTTTCCCGGCGGACAGTCTCTAATGCATCCATATCCCATCCCCTGGCCTGCACAACAGCGCGCATAACCTCATACAGATCCGCCAATTCTTCCAGGGATTTACTCTCTTGGTACTCTGCCAACTCCTCGTCCAGCTTTTCGTCCAGCATTTGCAGGTACTGCTCCTGGGAGAGAATTTGGGTCTTGCAGCATTTGCCGGTGGATTCGATGATCTCCGGGATCCGATCCCGCACCAGCTTATGATAGATCTTAGCCATAGTGTTCCTCACAAAATACGAAATTGATTCTTATGACATTCCAATATTCCCTCTTTACGCAGCTTGCTGATCTCCGCGGACAAGCCGCTGCGATCCACCTCCAAATAATCCGCCAGCTCCTGGCGGTCATAGGGAATGGTAAAGGAGGGCGTACCCAGGCTCTTCATGCGATCCAGCAGATAGGCCATCAGCTTTTCCCGGGTGGTACGCTTGGAGGTGACCTGTAGCTTCCGGTCAAACAGGATATTCTTGGTGGCCACCAAATACAAAAGATTGTGGATGATCCGGCTGTGGAAGCTGCAGGCATTGGAGCAGCTGACGGTGACCCGATGGCAGTCAATAAGCAACACATGGCAATCCACATCCGCCACCACACTGATGGGCATGGCCTGCAGACCGGCACAGGCATAGGTTTCCGCAAACAGCTCTCCGGGGCCAATATGGGCAATAATGCTGCGGTTGCCGTAATAGTCCTGCCGTTCCATGCGCACCGCGCCTTCCAGCACAATGCCCAGGTGAGTGGCCGGGTCGCCCTCCCGGAAGATGGGCTGTTCCTTTTCGGCATATAGCTTTCTGCCGCCTAGGCAGCCCAAAAGTCCCAGCAGCTCCTGGGGTGCTACCCCCTCAAATAAAGGGCAGGCCTGTAAAATCTCCATAAAATTTTTCATATTTCCTCGTTTCTGTTGAAAATTCAACATACTTTCTGCCCAAAGCATACTATACTTCACTTAGAAAGTCAAGGAGGTGTTATTTATGTTAATGGATAGCTGCCAGGGCAAGCCCAGAACGCCCACCATTCACGAAAAGATCTGCCCCCAATGCGGTGAGATCATTGAGCTGTTTTCCATTGATACGGAAGTGGCCTGCGAAAAATGCGGTTTTGTTGCCTACAACGACACACTCAGCTGTGTGCAGTGGTGTAAATACGCCCGCAAATGCGTGGGCGACGAAATGTATGAACATATGATGCAGATCGCCGAGATGCAGAAACGAAAGAAAGGTGAAAGTGCATGATCAGACAGATCATTACCATTGATCAAGAAAAATGCAACGGCTGCGGCCTGTGCGCTACAGCCTGCCATGAGGGTGCCATCGGTATCGTAGACGGCAAGGCTGCCTTGCTGCGGGAGGATTACTGTGACGGCTTGGGCGATTGTCTGCCCGCCTGCCCCACCGGCGCCATCTCCTTTGAGGAGCGGGAAGCCCCCGCATATAACGAAGCTGCCGTATTGGCCGCAAAAAAGGCCAAAGAGCCTGTAGCCTTTGTTCCCAGCCGACTGAATAATTTCCCGGTACAGCTGAAGCTTGTGCCGGCAAACGGCCAGTGGTTCCAGGGCACAGATCTGCTGATCAGCGCCGACTGCTGCGCCTATTGCTACGGCAATTTCCACAGCAAATTTATGGAGGGCAAGGTAACCTTGATCGGCTGCCCCAAGCTGGACGGTGTGGACTATTCTCAAAAGCTGACCACCATTTTTGCGGAAAATGATATTCGCAGCATTACGGTGGTACGGATGACCGTCCCCTGCTGCGGCGGTTTGCCCTTTGCCGTGCAGAAAGCTCTGGACGCCAGCGGCAAGGATATTCCGCTGAATATTGTGACCATCTCTCCGGACGGTAATATTATGGAATGAAAATAGCCTGCTGCATCCCGTGCAGCAGGCTTTTCATTATGGATCACATCTTCCGCAGGGTTTATATCCCTGCTCCACCAGGTCATCCCGGTCGCCGGTGTACTCTTGTTTATTCTTTTCGCTCATGTTGCTCACGCTGGAGCAGTTTGGATAGTGGAATACTCCGGAATTGGTGTTGATAATATAGTCCACGCCATCCCCTTCGCCCACCGGTGGCTCGGTTTCCTGGGGCTGGGTTTGTTCAGGCTCCGTGGGTTGGGTCTGGGTGCTGTTGTCTCCAATGCCGCCAAAGGTATCTACACCCGCATTCCTGGACACATAGAAGCTAACAGAGCTGCCATTGGAGGTGCAGATAATATCGCCCTGCATATCCGTGCGGTAAAGGGTGGTCTGTGCATCCCGCAGACGGCTGAGCACCTCTTCGGTAGGATGTCCGTAGGTATTTCCCTTGCCCACGGAAATCACGGCATGCTGGGGCATGACGCTGCGAAGGAACAGATAACCGGTGGAGGTTTCAGAGCCGTGGTGTCCCACCTTCAGCACCGTGGATTGCAGGTTTGCACCACTGTTGACCAACGCCTGCTCCACCTCCGCCTCCGCATCTCCGGTGAACAGGAACGAGGTACTGCCGTAGGTAATGCGTAGTACGATGGATGAGTTATTGGTATCAGAGGTGGTATTTACCGCCAGGATGCGCACATTGGCGCTGCCCAGGCTGAAGGATGTTCCCACAGAGGGCACCTGAATGGTGGTACCGTGGGCTTCCACAGATTTTACAAAATTATTGAATGCCTTGCTGTCAAAGGATGTTACCGGGCAATACACCGTGCCCACAGTGGCATAATGCAGCGCACCGGACAGGCCGCCAATATGATCCTCATGGGCATGGGTGCCGATCACATAATCCAGGTGGGTCACGCCGTTCTTTTTCAGATAGGTATACATCACATTGGAATCGGCCGCATTGCCGCCGTCGATCAGCATATTCATGCTGCCGCACTGCACCAGTGCCGCATCTGCCTGACCCACATCAATAAAATGCACCTTCAGCCCAGTTACGGAGGGCTGTTCCGACTCAGTAGGCGCGGTAGTTTCCGGCGTCGTCTGAAGGATGGTTGCTTCCGGCTGTGTATGATTCTCCTCTTCAGAGGGGTCGGCAGCCGTATCTACGGTAGATACTGTCTCCACCATTTCCGAAGGCTCTATGATCGGCTCGGTAGTGGTGGCTTCATCTTCCCCGCCACCTGCCACCAGTGAAAACACCAACAGCAGCGCAAGGCCGTAATAAATCCATTTCTTTTTCATTATTTTACTCCGTGATTTCTACAAGGGTATATTCTCTTTGGCCATAGCCCAACGCTGCGGCGGCCTCAATGGTATGAACGCCGTTGCGGCTTTCAATTCGCTCGATCAGATGGGGCTTGCCTGGGTCGGTACAGGCGTAGACAAGATCAATGCAAGCCTGGTCGATGGCCACAGGATCGGTAGATACCAGCACACCGATATCCCCGATACAGGGATCCTCTGCCTTGGCGCAGCAATCGCAGTCCACGGACATATTCTTCATCACATTCACATAGATCAAGTTACCCTGGAAATACTCGATCACAGAACCTGCTGCATCTGCCATGGCTTCCAGGAAGGAATCGTGATCCGCTTCCCAAAAATCCTCCGGCACGCCTGCGCCGTGGATATACTGCTTGCCGTAGGAGGAGGCCACGCCGATGGACAGCTGCTTGATGGCGCCGCCATAACCGCCCATGGGATGACCCTTAAAATGAGCAATGTCATTAAGTTAAGTGTCATCGCGAACCAGTGTGCACACTGGTGTGGCGATCTCCAGTGCAAAATTTTACGCCGGAGATTCCCACGACCAGTTTGCGAACTGGTCTCGGAATGACAAAATTTCTTAACTTAATGACA
>JAZNHQ010000220.1:0-13203 GCA_045577035.1 Faecousia sp.
CGGGAGGCCGGTCCCTACAAAGGGTGTGCGATAAATACGAATTTGTAAACTTTTTATTGTCAAGGGAAAAAAGTTTTGATATAATTGTGTTGTTATGAAAAACAGAAAGCATTATTTCGTCAGCCGGAAGAACCTGCTGACCTGGTTGATGGTGCTTTGCATGGTGGGCTCGGCAGTGACCCGCGTTTTGTTCGGTATGGAAGGAGCCGAATTGTGGAGTCAAATCGTTCTGCCTATTACAGCCGCCCTGCTGTTCGCACTCATTACCCTATCCAACGGAAAGGAGCGGTTCTATAAGTCCGCTCTGGCAGTTTGGCTCATGGCCATTTATTTCTGCTTCCGCCTTGCATCCTACCATTACGGCGAGCATAACACCATGATCACCGTGCTGTACTGCATTGCCATGCTGGTGATGGCTACGGCCTATACCCAGATCGTAGGCGGTAAGAGCCGTCCCATGTGGCTGCCCTTCTTTATGGTGCTGCCTGCGGTAGCAGTGGTGTATCTGGAGCGGGACAGCTTCCTGCTGGCGCTGCCCGACTGTCTGATGATCCTGGGCGTGATTCTGACCATTTTTGCCATGAAGCTGTCGCCCCAGAATCAGTATCATCCCACCTGGGGTGACCGTATTGACGGCCGCCGGATCCGTTCCCTGCCCGCTATGAGTCAGATCTCCCCCTACTTTATGGTGCATCGGAATGAGTCCAGCAACCTGATCCATATGCCTGTGGAGATTTCTGCTGTGGAGCGGTATATCCGTCAAAAACGCAAGGAGGGCTACACCAATTTCGGTATCACCCATGTGCTGGTGGCTGCCTACTGCCGTGCCATTGCCGCTTACCCCGCAGCCAACCGTTTCCTGTCCGGGCAGAAGATCTACTCCCACGGCGAGGATATCGAATTCCTCATGACCGTGAAAAAGGAAATGACCACTGACTCCCCGGATACGGTCATCGACCTGCATTTAAGCTGCCGGGACACCGCTATAGATGTGTACAATCAGATCAGCGCCGCCGTAGATGAAGTAAAGGGTACCCCCCTGGACTCCTCCATGGATCGCACTGCCGGTGCATTCTCTCTGATTCCCGGCGTGGTGCTGAAATTCGCCATTTGGCTGCTGAAGCTGCTGGACTATTTCGGTATGCTGCCCAAGTTCCTGCTGGAGGTCAGCCCCTTCCACGGCTCTGTGGTCTTTACCAACCTGGGCTCTTTGGGCATTCCTCCTGTGTACCACCACCTATATGATTTCGGCAACATTCCCATTTTCCTGGCCTTTGGTGCCAAGCGCAAGGAAAACCATGTGCTGGAGGACGGCACTGTGGTGCAGCGCAAGTACCTGGATCTGAACATCACCACCGATGAGCGTGTGTGCGACGGCTTCTACTATGCAGCCTTTGTCAAGCACTTCACCCGTATCCTGCGCCATCCGGAGCAGCTGGACGAGCCCCCGGCAGAGGTCCTTCGTGATGTGGACTGAGATTCTTTCTTACATAGACACAGACTGCCCCTACCGGGGCAGTTTGCATTGGTATAACACCCTGGATTCCACCAACCGCAAGGCCAAAGAGCTGGCCATGGCCGGTGCGCCCCACGGAAGCGTGGTCATAGCCGGCAGCCAAAGCGCCGGTCGTGGGCGTATGGGAAGAAGCTTCTGTTCCCCGGAGGGAAATCTGTATTTTTCCATGATTCTGCGGCCGGAATGTGAACCGGAAAAGCTTATGCATCTGACCTGCTGGGCAGCGGTGGCTGCCTGTGATGCTGTGGAAGCGGTCGTAGGCATCCGCCCCCGGGTCAAGTGGATCAATGACCTGGTCTACGGCAAGAAAAAGCTGGGCGGAATTCTGACGGAAATGGTACTGCAGCAGGATGCAGCCCCCTGTGCCATCATCGGCATCGGCATCAACTGCCTGCATATTCCCCAGGAAGTGGCGGACATGGCCACCTCTCTGACGGAAATGGCGCAGCGCCCCATCTCCCCTGCTCCCATGGCGGCCGCATTGGCAAAAGCCCTGTGGGCATCCGATTATTTGCACATGCCCCCACGCTACCGGGATGACTGCATGACCATCGGCCAGCCGGTCAAGCGCATGGATAACGGGCAAACCGGCACTGCTTTGGATGTAACGGATGAGGGTGCGCTGGTGATCGCCATGGACGACGGCACCGTGCAAAGGGTTTTTTCCGGCGAGGTCTCCGTCCGGGGATTGTACAGCTATGTGTAATTTTTAATTTCGTAACAATTTTTCTATTGCAATTTTGCCTGCCATTGGTTATACTGATTACAGACAAAAATTGAACGGAGGTTCCCAATTATGAAAACTTTTAATGTGATTGCTAAGATCCTGGCTGCTATCGCCACCGTTGCCGGTATCGTTTACCTGGTTGCCACTTACGGCGACAAGATCGTTGCCAAGGCTAAGGCTCTGCTGGGCTGCGGTGAGTGCGACTGCGAGTGCGAGACCTGCGACTGCGCTTGTGAGGACGACTGCGACGATTGCCAGTGCCAGTACGACTGCGAGACCGAGTGCCCCTGCGAGTGCACCTGCGAGACCGTGGTTGAGGACATCACCGAGGAAGCTGCTGAGGAAGTCGCCGAGGAGACCGAGGTCGTCGCCGAGGAGAAGGATTTCGAAGCTTAATTTAGGAACATAGAAAAACGCCTGGGTTCCCCCAGGCGTTTTTTTGTTTACATATTGGCCAAAGATTGCAAAACCGAGAAGGTTATGGGCAGCACCAGGATGGACAGCAGGTAGGAAGCGAAGCACATCTTGGCATTGTCCCTGGTGTCGTGGCCGAAGCTGGCAGGAAATACCACCAAATTCAGCCCCAGAGGCATGGACAGGGTCAGGCCGGAGATCAGCAGCAGTATATCCCGCACGCCAAAAGCGAACATAATCCCTACGAACAACGCCGGGATCAGCAACAGACGGATGGCGGTGTACAGGTAGGGACGCCAGCCCCGGAGCAGCTCCTTTAAGGGCAGCGCGCCCAGCACCACACCGGCCAGCAGCATAGAGACCGTGCTCATGCAGCCGCCTGCGCTACCTAACACTTTGGTGGCAAAATCCGGCAGCTGCAGTCCGGAAACACCCAGGCCGATACCTGCCGCCACACTGAGAATCAGCGGGGAAAGCAGCACCTTTTTCCAGGAGACCTTGCTGTCCGCAAATAAGATGTAGCCAAAGGTATTGGTCAGGATGGACAGCGGAATACAAAACAGGATCATATCCGTCAGCGCTCCCTGTCCGAACACGCCCTCCACCACCGGGTAGCCGAAATAACCGTAATTGGAAATGGCAAAGGCATAGGTCAGGGACTTGCGCTCCAGAGTCGTTCTGCCCAGGGCTTTTGCCAGGAAAACGGCCAGCAGCAGCGCCGCCAGAATCACCGCTGCCCCAAAGCCCAGCAGGGTCAGCTTGCCGGCTAGTTGGTCGCTGTGCATATTTTTGGACAGGTTGGCAATGGTGTATGCCGGGCAAAACAGGTAGGTCAGCAGCCGGGACAGCACCTGATCCGTATTTTCCGGCAGGATGTGGCTGCGGCGCAGTATGTAGCCCAGGGCAATAAAGGTCAGCATAACGCCCACATTTTCCAGGGTGAGCAGGCAGACCGATAAATCAAACATGGGAATTCCCCCTTTTCGCCCACTATTCTACCGCCGATCAAGGGAAATGTAAAGAGAGTGTTTACAGATTTGTATCGCTGGCGGTGGCGGACTGCTTTTCGTGTTGCGTGCCGAAGTAGAAGGACACCACCATGGAGATGACAATCATCACATTGTCCGCGCTGATGCGTCCCTGCAGGGACAGCACCGCAAAGACAAACATGACCGTCAAGGTCACAATGGTCTTGACCTTGATCAGCTCTGCAAGTTTTTTTAGGATCATAAGCTTACCAACCTTTCATATTCTACTTTATTGCTTCGTGATTTGAAATGCATAATTCATAATGCATAATGGAGGTATTTGTTTCGCAAATGATTTAAATAGTCGGCATAGCCGACACCTTCATTTTGCATTTTGCATTTATTTATGGTATGCTTTTAGCTCGTTCAGTGTTTCATGGATATTCTCGATCTGGTTTTCCACCACGGGCATTCTGCGGGCGAAGCCGTTATGCTCCCGCACCTCCCGGGTCAGCTCCTGGATCTTGGTATCCGTCACCGCCTGGCTTAGGCGCAGGGCGGCTTCCTGCTTTCGGGCGGTGGCCAGGCAGGTACAGACCACCCCCGCCAGGGACATACCGCCTGTGATCAGCGCAGACACAATAGCTTCACTCATGATAAATACCCCCTGTAGCAAAAGCCCTCAGTGCCGGACTGGCTGACCACATACAGCCAATTGCCTGTATGGTAGCCGTAGCAGCGCACCTTGCTGCCACTGGGCATAGTCTCCAAAATGGGATAGCTTGTGCCTGCGCCGCTGCGCAGCTTCAGCCCAATAGAGGAATTGACCCGATACTCCCCTGCCCACGCCCTTGTAAAGGATGCGGCGGGGGCAATTTTTATGTCATAGCGCACCCAGGGCAGCTTGCCGTGGCTTGTCCACTTGCGGCCGTTATAGCCTGCTTTTTTGCCAATATTATGGACAGCGGTGATCTGCACACCGTCACCCCATTTGGGGGTACATTCCACAGCCAGGCCATCGCCAATATACAGGCCGATATGGCCTTTCATCCACACCGCCTCCCCGGGCTGGATGGTGGAAAAATCCGTGGACACATGGCTGCAAGCCTTGATCATAAGATCCGCGCCAATATCCGGCACGCCGTTGGATTTATAGGTAGCGCCGCCGTAGGTCTTGGCTTCGTCACCCTCCCAGCCCCACAGAAGGCTCTTGATCAGACACACGCAGTCAAAACCAAAGGTATGTACACTGGCAGCCATAATCTTTTTCTTTCGGGCAGCCTTTGCATTGTATGCCAAATTATTGGTGTATCGGTTTTTATTGTGCAGGGTCATGGGCGCACCGATACAGCCCAGCACATACAGCGTTTCGTACTGTGTGGCGACTTTTTTGCAGGCAGCCACAAGCTGCGCTGCGGTTTGAATTTTACTCATATGAATTCCTCCCACTCAGGATGATGCCGTTATGCGGCATACACCCAAAAATGCGCGCCATACGCCGTAAGCGTTTTTGCTATACCGCAATTGGAAGCAAGCATGTCACGGAAGATATGTATGGTCGTGACATCACTCTCGCCGGTAAGCGATCCCGCAAATACCAGAGAAATTGCTTCCGGGATATCACTCAAAGCCACTGCCGAGCTGTAGGCTGCCGGAACGGTCATGCTGAAATCGAAATCTTCACCCATCTCCATATGGATCACAATCGTTTTTTTGTCTTTGATGTTTTCAAAAATCTTTGCCACATCATCCACAACTGCGTGATCTACAAGGCTGCCGTCGGGAAGTTCCTCAACCCACATATAACTATTTCCATCTCGATTTGCAAAATAAGCAGTCGTTGCATAATCCTCGTTGTCTTCATCGGTAGGCGCAAGGCAGAATGCCATATTAAATTGCCCAATCAGTTCCAGGCATCCGGCGGTGTTGCCATCCAGCTTTTCTTCCAGCGCCGCAACTTTGTTCAGAATCTGCTGCCACACAGGCAGGGACGGCTGGGTGCCGGGGTCACCGGAGGGATTTGCGCCCTCCCGGATCTGACCGGCATTGACCCACACCGTGGGGATCACCACTGTGCCGTCGGCGGATACGCCGTACACACCGATCTGCAGATTGCGATACGGAGTTTCCAGCACCTGGCCGGGCACAGTACCGGCAGCATCCACATCCAGCTGATCCCGGATGATCCCTCCGGCCTTATACACCAGGGTCTTTTGCAGACCCTCCCAAGCCCCGTCAAAGCTCAGTTCCACCGGCACTCCCACCATGCCACAGGTAAGCACCGGGGCAGTTTCTACCGCCGCCTGGGCGCCGGTCACAGAAATTTTAATTGCTTCCATTGATTCGTTCCTCCAAAGTGGTTAGTCTTTCCAGAATCTCGGTCAGTACCGGGCTGTTCAGCTCCGGTGCGCTCACGGGCACATGGAACACAAAATCCGTTTCGCCCCAATCAAATACCGGGATTCCCTTTTGCACCGTCAGGGCCTTCTCCGCCACGGACAGGGCGTCGGTCACACGCACTTGCAGGCTGTGGGACTGGGTATAGTCCAGGCCGGACAGCTGCATTTGGGCGGCGTATCTGCCCTGGGACAGGCTAAGCTCCGGGGTGGCGGTGACCCAATCTTCTGTGCCTATGCGATATTGCAGCTGCAGGCTGTTTTTCCCTTCGCCGAAATCCCCATTCCAAAAGCTGCCGGAAAATACCAGAGTAGCGGTGTGGGCGGTGGGGTCGTTACGGCTGACAGAAGCCAGGTTGCTGACCGGAATGTAGTCCAAAAACACCGTCGCCTCATCGACCCCCTGGGCGCTCAAGCCACGGCTGTCGGTGACCACCACGGGAATGGCCGCCTGGGTGCAGAGTATGTCCACATAATCTCCGGTCAGCGCCTGTCCCGCCACCGTAATGGAGGTAATGGCAGCGCCCTTTCGGGCCTGGGCGGACACCCGGCAGCGGACGGCGGAGGCATTGCACACCAGGTGCTTGGCATTGCCGGTCAGAGCCAGGGTCAAGGGGTTCACATCCTCCACGCTCACACTGACCACCGGGCCGCACAGGCTTTCCTGAACACTGACCCGAAACTGGGTGCTTTGGGGCTGTCCGATCAGCGCATCCCCATAATAGGTACGGCATTGCAGGGTACAGAGCCCGGAGGTGGCATTGGGGATCTCATGATAGAATTCCTCCGGCAGCGCAAAGGGTATGCCCAGAGTGGTGAATTTGATCTCCTGGTCGGATACCTGCCCCTGGGGTGTCAGATAGCCCTGCAAATTTCCGAAGGCATAGGCCACCGAGTGGGTAAACTGGGCGCTTTTGGCAGACAGTGCAATGACGGAGGTCTGGCCGATGGCCGCATCCGTGGCGCCCAGAGTTGTCTCCCGGGCAATGGTGGGCAAATTTACCTGGGCGCTGACCGAACCGCCGGAAATATAGGACGATGCAGTGGTAAAGCTACCGGAAATATGCACGCTGCCGGTGCCGTCGGCGTTATGGGCCACATTGCCGCTGTAGGAACCCAGCAGGTGGATATTCTCCGGTGAAGTAAAGTTATAAGCGCCGTTTTCCACGCCCACTCCCGCCTGGTCTCCCACCTGCAAAGCAGAATCCAGGCCGGTGCTTCTTTGGGTGGTGGAGGTATAGGCGCTATTGAGGGCGGTGTAAAAATACACGGTGATGGGGGTGCGGTTTTCCGTCACATTGGACTGCCCCAGCAGATACTCCGCCCACACATCGATACGGTAGCCGTTGATGCCTGTACCGGCACCGTCTATGCGGGTATAGCCTTCATTGACTTGTGTTGCCATATTATCCTCCTATGTAATAACAGGCGGTTCTGTTGCCTGCGTAATCCTCAAACCGAGCATGGTCGCCTACGATCAGATAATTATGCACCTGCACATCCGATGCCAGCACACCGTTCACATCTGCCCGCAGCAGCACCTGCTGAGAGCCCCGCAGTACCTGCATACCCGATTGGTCGATGCGGTTTTGCAGGTCGCTGCCGGTTTTTTCCACCTTCAGGCCACTTTCATCAAAGGTAAAGCCCGTGGTGGTGACCACCTTGCTTGCGCCCTCATTTTGGATGGTCTGCACCGACAGCTGCAGCTGCCTGGCGGTTTGCTCCAGGGCGGTCAGCTGCTGCAAGGATGCGCTTTGCTGCTGCACCTGGGTGCGAATGCCCTCCACCTCCAGGGAAAGCGCTGCGGCGTTATTCTGGGCATCCCGGTTTTCTGCCCGCAGGCCGCTAATCTGGGTGGACAGCTCCAGCACCCTGCCGGACAAGGCCGTGTAGGTCTGCTGATTTTGGAAGCTGGTGCTCTCCCGGCTGGGGCTGCCGGTACATTCCAAGGTATCTCGCTGACCGGACTGCACCCTGCGCATGACCAAAAACGGCACGGTAACGCCATTGGCATCGGTTACCTCCAAAATCTGTCCTGCCCGGGGTGCGGTTTGGGCAGGAACGCTTATCTGACAGGGGGTATAGCGCAGGGAAGACAGCTGGGTATACAAATTCTGCGCCAAGGCCTGCAGCCCCGCTTCCCCGGTGAGCAGGTAATTGCCCCGGATCACATAGGTATTGCCCTGTACATCCGGGTAGCCCACCCCCACATCCTCCTGGGTCAGGCTGATCTGCACCCGGTCAATGGGTGCTACGGTGTAGTCCTCAAAGCGCAGGCTGTTTTCGAAGCAGACCCCATCCAGCTGTCCCGGGGTGTACCAATCAAAACACAGCTTTCCCTGGGCAGTGGCGGTGCAAAACCTGCCTGCGGCCTCCCCTACCCAGCTCAGCAGCTGCCTGCCGGTAATGCCGGCGGCGGAGAATTTTTCCACCGAGTAATCGCCGTTGGGGATGGAATCGCTTTCCAGCTCCAGGCCGCACTGGGCGCAGACCATCCAGGCGAATTTGTACAGGCTGTAGGGCCAGTCCACCAGGCTCTCTACCCACCCGGACAGATCTCGATCCAGCAAACTCACCCGGTCATAGCCTGTGAGCTTCAGCAGATTGGCAGAAGCCCTGGTGGGCTTTTCCAAAATAAAAATGCCCATCTGCACACCGTCCCGGTACAAGGTGACCTGCTGCCCGGCCATGGGCGCAAATGCCCCCTGGGGGGCAATGATGTCCGCTTCCAGCATGGCGCTGCACACGCTTCCCAGGGTCAGCTCCGTGCCTGCGTTCACCGATTGGGTCAGCCGCACCGAACGGACCGCATTGACCGTGTCCTGTCCGGAGGAAATGACCGTACCATCATCAAATACCAAGGTCGTTTTCAGCATAGGCCACCTCAGCACGCAATGATATTGAAGCCATAGCCGCTCCACAGCCCGGTTTTGGCATTGCGCCAGGACAGGCTGTATTTGCTGCGGTAGCATTTTGTTTCAACGGCCTTGCTGCTGTCCAGCCGATCCGGGTGGGTAAAGGTAAAGGTGGCGGCATCTCCAAAGAGCGACTCCATGTAATTCTTCTCCTCCTCGGTCAGATGACCGTAGGAAAAGGACCAGGAAGCCACCTTGCAGCGCACCATGATCCGGTGCATATAGCCGCTTTCATCTCTGCCGGCGTCTGCGGAATCCACATCCTCATAGGATACTCCCACCTGGGCATCGGGCAACAGCATGGGTCTGCCGTTGATCAAGAATAAATCTGTGGTTTTTCTCATAAATCCTCCAAAATCATGTTTATCGTGCTGCATCTCATAAGAACTGAAAACTGAAAGTTGAAAACGATTGTAATAAGTCGGCGTAGCCGACACCTTCGTTTTCAGTTTTCAGTTATGAAACAGTACAACAGATTAATACCTATCTTCCATTGACAATCGCCATCTTCTGATGGTGTCTGTCGCAGGCGGCGGCGATGGTGGCGTCGCCGATGGAAATGCCCATGACCGCCCCCAATAGCTGCCGCAGCACATCCACCGTGGCGGCGTGACCGGCCATGTTGCCCTGCATATAGTCGTCCATCACCAGACCCAGTGCCTCCTGGATGGTGGCCAGAGGGGCTTCGATGTTGGTGCCGTGGTGCTGATCGCCTACCATGGCCAAAAAGGGCTTGTTGGCAGGCAGCACCGCACCCTGGGCAAGATAGGGGATCTTGGGCGCGGAGATACGCCAGGTCAGAAAAGAGAAGGGCTTCAGCGTGCCGATCTTGATATTTTGCAGCTTGTCCAAAACCGTGTTCAGACCGGTAAAGGGCTCGACCGTCACCTGGTTGATGCCGCCGATCAGAGAATTCACCATTTGCTTCAGCCCCGTCAGCACGCCGCTTTCCACCTGGGTAGAGACCTGGCCGCCCTCTGAGAAGGCTGCGCCCACCTGTTCCCAGGCCTTGGAAAATTTCTGAGAAAACGCTTCACCCAGGCCGCCGAACAGCTGCTCTACATCGGCGCTGGTAGCAGCGGCCTGCTGATCAATATCCGTGAACATATCCCCAAAGGCCTGGTCAATAGGCTGCGTAACGGAGCCCGAAAACCACTGTCCGGCACCGCCCCACAGCTTGCTGATCTCCTGCCAGCAGTGGGCAGCGGACTGCTCTAAGAAGGAGTAATCCTTGCTGTTTCCCGCCACACTGATTCCCAGCGCCTCCATAGCCTTGGCGGTATTGTCCGCCGCCAGGCCGCTAGAAACCATTTGCCGGTTAAAATCCGCGCTCAAGGCATTGACATGGGTCAGAGTATCCTTCCAAAAGTCGGTTTTCAGATTCAGCCGGTCCCAGGCATAGCCATAAAGCTCCAGCATACCGTTGCTGCTGCGGGTAATGCCCAGCAGATTCAGTACGCCGTCGGCCAGGTTCTGCACACCCTCCACCGCACCCAGCTGGGGGAACTGCCGGATGGGGTCAATGAGGTTTTCTTTCACCGCTGCGCCCAGCTGCTGCAGCTTTTCCATGGCGTTGGCCGCATCCTCCAGTACATAGCCGTACTGGTTTTTGCTACCGGAGGAGCCGGTTTTTTTACTGAGCCTGTTCAGCTCATCAAAGCTCAGCACCGTCCGCTTCAAAGAGCCGTATGCGCTCTTGCTGCCGGAGGTGATTTGCTTGAAGATCTGTCCCAGGGAGACCATGCCGCCCACCGTGCTTTTTCGCACATCGCCCATGGCTTTGGCCATGTCCTCCCCCGCCTTCTGCATACGCTTGCGAAGCAGCTCCAACAGCGCCAGCAGCTGGTTTTCGTTATCCCCTTTTACATCCATATCCACCCGTAAAATTTCATAATTTGCCATAAAAGCTCCCAACTATTTCAGCATTTGTTCTAACTTTCGTTTCTGCGCTTGTTCTTCCGGGGTCAGAGGTTGGCGCATTTGGATCCGGGCGGCGTTTTGGCGGTAGTAATCCCGCTCCCAGGCTTCCAGCTTCACGCCCCGGCGCAGCTTATCCCGGATACTGACCACTGTGCTCAGCTGCCCAGGGCCAATGCCGTGAAACCAGGAAAGAAATGTCCACCAGTGGACAAAGGGCAGTGTGCGGATCTCGCAGCCTGCCACCTTGTTCACATCCGCAACGATCAGGTCGCTATCAAGCTGCCAATCCAGCAGCTTGTGAGTACCCTGGGTCTGACCGCAGGCAATGAAGCCGCATAGGTACTCCATGGCCGCCTGCTGCTGCGCTTTGGGGATGGGCGCTTCGTAAAAAAGCTCCAGCGCAATGAGCCAGCGCACATATTCCGGAAGCTCCTGCCGATCCAGATAAGAAAATATCTTCAGAATATTCCGAAAATCCGCCCGGATACCGTAAGGCTTGCCGCCCAAAACCGCAGTTTGGGGCAGCTGCCACAGATCCATCATTGTGCTTCTCCGTTTGCCACCTGCCGGGCATATTCTGCCATGCCCTGCTCCAGCACGCTCAGCAGCGCCTGCACCAGATTGGCAAATACGGTCTGTCCATTGGATGCCACCGCCAGCAGGCTGACCCCGCCCAAAAGCGCTTCAAAATCATTGCCCGGAAATACCTGAGTCAAGCCTTCCTTCAGCTTTTTGTCCAGCTGGGGCAGATTCTCCCCCTGGGGCAGCTGCTCCAAAAGCTGCCCGAACCTGGCATACACATTGGGGTCTTTGGGATTAAAGCGCAAAACGCCCTTGCCGTTGATCTTATACTGCCGTACACCGCAGTCGATGGTTAATTTTTCCATAATCCTTCCTTTCTGTGCCTGCTATGCAGATTCCAATTTATCGTTCTGTTAGATTAAACGAACAACTTCAAAAAGTGTGTCATTGCGAACCAGTGACCGAGTCACTGGTGTGGCAATCTCCAATGTTCGTTTTTGCAAGGAAATACAATAGAAGTAACTTTTGTTGCGGAGATTGCCACGCCAGTGTGCGCACTGGCTCGCAATGACAGAAGTTGAGTGTAGTACACACAACCAACAGCCCGATAAATTGGAATTAATTACGCAAGCTTTTTTAGGTCGTCGCCGGCATAGTAGGTTTTTAAGGGTTTGTACAGCACTGCGGCTACGGCCACGGTTAGGATCATGCAGGGGATCATGTAGGCCGCGTTGTATACCAAAGAATACAAGGTGGCATCGTCAAAAGTGCCGAAGTTCAGCACCTCCGTCGGCTCATAGATTCTATAGATGGTCACGCCGCTGATGAAATGCACCACAAACCGGACAGCATTTCCCAGAATGGCACCGGGGAAAATGCCCCAGGCCTTACCCTTAAACAGGCCTGCCAGACCCAGAGGGGTGTAGGCCACGATGTAGTCCAGCAGCATGGACTGCCAGCCCCAGGCGTATGCGCCGTCAAAGATCATTTGCAGCAGTCCGAAGGCAAAGGCCGCGACCAGGCCCCTGCCCAAGCCCCAGCGCAGGGCATACAGCACAATGGGAAAGGCCGCAAAGGTGATGGAGCCGCCGTTGACCATGTCGCCGAACAGCTTCAGATAGCTTAGGATCTGCGCAATGGCCACCATAACAGCACCCTCACACAGAGCCCGCACCCGCAGGTGCGTTTTGTTTTTGTTGGTTGACATAATATACCTCCTATTTCTTTCACATCCCGGATTTGGGTGTGCAAACGCATCGCAAGGAAATAAGATTTTTGATGATTTGGGCAACAGATTTTGTTCCAAATGAAGCTTTGGAAACATCGGAATACTTTGTGTATTTCGGTGTTTTCAAAGTGCAGAGTTGGGGCAAAAGATGCGTCCAAATCGCAAAAAGATTATTTTTTTGCGATGCAAAAAAATAATATCGCATTGCAAACCCGTCTAGGTGCAATGCGATACGAAGGTATCTCATATATGCATCTTTTCCTACGACGGTACTGACCGTATCAGGTTCACGGGTCAGGACGACCAAGTCCAATCTCAGCCCACTGCAGCGGGCTCCCCGAAGACGAATTTGTTTTGTGATCTATGGGTATTATAGCGCAACTTGTGGATTTGTCAAGCCATTTCCAGAGAAAGGGCCTTGCCGCCCAGAATGTGGAAGTGCAGGTGATGCACGGTCTGTCCGGCATCGGCACCGCAGTTACTGACCACACGGTAACCGTTTGTAAGGCCTTCTGCCTGCGCAATTTTCGGGATCACTTCAAAAATATGTGCGACTACCGCACTGTTTTCAGCGGTGATATCATTCACACTGGAAAG
>JAZNHQ010000221.1:0-2260 GCA_045577035.1 Faecousia sp.
GATGAAAGATTTTGATGTCAGAAAAACACAAAAAGTACACATTTTAAATAAAATTTGTGCCTTGCTTTTTTAGAAAATTCGTATATAATATACAATGTGAAATTGCAATCATCGGAGATAACCGAAGAATTTCGCAGAAAAGAAGAAAGGAATGAACACAATGAAGCGAATTTTGAGTCTTGCGCTGGCATTGGTATTGGTGCTTGGCATGGTACCTGCCACTGTTCTTGCGGCAGAGACGACTCCCGCGCTCCCCACGGCGAAGGTTTCCGAGATCACCAACGAAGATCTGACCTTTGCCATGAACTTCCGTGTTGAAACGGTTACGGAGGAACAGCTGGCCTATTACGGCAGCTGGTACGCAGATTTTGAACTGACCGTCAACAAGGAAGTCATCTTCAACGCCGACGGCACCGCCGACGGCTGGCTGTCCGGTCAGTACGACGAGTGGTCCTACGACTGGGTCAACGTTCCCTTTGGCAATTATGCTCCCGTCACTGTGGAAGCGGGCGAAACCATTAAGATCATGGACTTTGCCGCCGGAATGATGAGCGAGCCCGGCCTGAAGTATACCTTCAAGGAAGTCTATGAGACCGTCAAGGACTTCAACTGCGGCGTGTACTTCGACGACGAGTTCCTGCTGGAAAACCCCGATCTGGTGGTTACCCTGGAGCTGCGGATGTACAATTCTGCCAATGAGAGTGAAAACTACCTCATCGGCGAAACCTATACATACACAAACCCCATCGTGGCAAAGAACACCGCAACCAACAAGGCCTATACCTCCGTCACAGAGGCCATGCTGGACTGCGCCGAGGGCCAGACAGTTGTCCTGCTGAAGGACGTTTCCGAGACCATGGTTTCCGTTTTCGAAGGTATGACCCTGGACCTGAACGGCCACGCCCTGGCTGCCGGCTACGCCTCCTGCTTCGGTGATATCATCGACAGCAGCGCAAACAACAGCGGCCTGCTGAGCGTTCCCGCCAGCCGGTTTATGATCCGTGAGAACAATGCCCAGCTGCCCATCCATGACGGCAGCGGCTACCGCTTTGCGGAAGTAAAGGGCTTTAACCACACCATGGCCAGCGCGTCCATGTTCGTCTTCCAGCCCCTGGCAGAAACAGGTATGCTGGATCTGCTGAAGCAGGGCGCCGATGTTACCGGCGTTACCGTCCAGGTGGAGATCTCCTGGACACAGTCCCAGGGCCAGCGCACTCAGAAGTTCGTCTACACCGACGAGCTGCTGACCGGCTTTCTGAATTCCTACAATGCCGAAACACAGAGATACGGCAAGGTATTCAGCCTGACCCTGAACGGTGTTGAGAATGTGGAGAACCTGACTTTCACAGCAATGGTGGTTTCCGCCACCGGCGTTACCTTTACTCCCGACAGCATCCAAGAGCAGGAGCCTGCCGGCAATGTGACCACTGACGCCAATAATCAGGTGGTCAACGATGTGACCATCGGCAGCGGCAACGCCTCCGCACTGGTCCCCTCCGGCACCCAGCTGGAAAGCGGCACAAATAATGTGACCCTGAGCGCCACCGAGATGGAAAAGACCACCTCCAACATCACCCTGAGTGACGACGAGACCATGGTCTCCATGAACGTGCACGTTGAGGGCGTTTCCGCCGACAACACCACACCCATCATCGTGACCCTGACCGATCTGGCCGTTGAGGGTCTGAACCAGGGCAACATCAAGCTGTACCACGTGGAAAACGGCGAGACCGTGGAAATGACCCGTGTATACAGCCTGGCAGAGGTGGACGAGCACAACGAATATTACTACGACATTGCCACCGGTACCATCACCATGGCCCTGGCAACCTTCTCCGAGGTTGCTGTGGTTGCCAACGAGATCAACCCCTGGAACGGCGATATCGTTACCGAATGGTATAACGACACAGATACGTCCTTCCTGATCCACAACGCTGACCAGCTGGCCGGCTTGGGCAAGCTGGTGGACGGGGGCAACACCTTTGACGGCAAGACCATCCTGCTGGGCTTTGACATCAACCTGGGCGGCAAAGAGGGTGGCCGATCCTTCAACCCCATTGGCTATGGCTACGAGTCCGACGGCGGTCAGGTGTTCAAGGGCACTTTTGACGGTCAGGGACACACCATCCGCAATCTGTATCAGAACGGCTGGGATCTGGGCCTGTCTTACAGCACCGCCGGCGGCGGCCTGTTTGCCTCCGTTGTGGATGCTGAATTCAAGAACCTGACCCTGGACAATGCCTATGTGGTTATGGAATGT
>JAZNHQ010000222.1:0-2709 GCA_045577035.1 Faecousia sp.
TGCTGAGAAGAAGGGCACCCAGCTGGTCATGCGTCTGGGCTTCTCCCATGAAGTGTTCATGGACGAGATCCCCGGCATCACTGTGGAAGTTCCTTCCCCCAACAAGATCATTATCCACGGCATCGACAAGCAGGTCGTTGGCCAGTTTGCTGCTGAAGTCCGTGGCAAGCGTCCCCCCGAGCCTTACAAGGGCAAGGGCATCAAGTATACCACTGAGGTCATCCGCCGCAAGGTTGGTAAGACCGGTGGTAAGAAGTAATGGAGGTGTGCCGAAATGGTCAGCAAGGTTAATAAGAATGCAATGCGCCTGAAGCGGCATGTCCGCGTTCGTGGCAAGATCTCCGGCACTCCCGAGTGCCCCCGTCTGAACGTGTTCCGTTCCAATGCGAACATCTACGCTCAGATCATTGATGATGTCAATGGCGTAACCCTGGTTTCCGCCAATACACTGGAGAAAGAGTTCGAAGGTGCTACCGGCAACGCAGAAGCCGCCAAGAAGGTTGGTTTGATCCTGGCCGAGCGTGCCAAGGCTAAGGGTATCGAAGACGTGGTCTTCGACCGCGGCGGTTATGTTTACCATGGCCGTGTGGCTGCTTTGGCTGAGGGCGCCCGCGAAGGCGGACTCAATTTCTAAGGTAGAGGAGGAAAAGAAATGGCTTACAATAAGACTCCTGTCAATGAAGCCCCTGAGTTCATTGAAAAGGTCGTTTACCTGAACCGCGTCAGCAAGACCGTTAAGGGCGGCCGCGTTATGAAGTTCTCTGCTCTGGTCGTCGTGGGCGACGGCAAGGGCACTGTTGGTTACGGCCTGGGTAAGGCTGCCGAAGTTTCCGAAGCGATCATCAAGGGTATTGCGGATGCCAAGAAGAACATGATCAAGGTTTCTCTCTCCGGCAACACCATTCCTCATGATGTCATCGGTATCTACGGCGCAGGCACCGTTCTGCTCAAGCCCGCTACCGAAGGTACCGGCGTGATCGCCGGCGGCGCTGTCCGTGCCGTTATGGAAGCTGTTGGCATTAAGAACATCTGCTCCAAGTGCCTGCGTTCCAACAATCCCCAGAATGTGGTCAAGGCCACCATGGCCGGCCTGGCCTCTCTGCGTTCTCCCGAGCAGGTTGCTGCTATCCGCGGTAAGAGCGTAGAAGAAATTGTATAACAAGGAGGGCAATTAACATGGCAAATCTGAAGATTACTCTTGTTAAGAGCCTGAACGGCCGTCTGGAAAAGCACATCGCTACTGCTGAGAGCCTGGGTCTGCGTAAGATCGGCCAGGTAACCATCCAGCCGGATAACACACAGACCCGCGGTAAGATCGCCAAGATCGGCTATCTGCTGCAGGTTACCGAAGTAGAATAAGGAGGAGACAGAATATGAATCTGCATGAACTCTCTCCTGTCCTGGGTTCCACTCAGGTAGGCAAGCGGAAGGGCCGCGGTACCGGTTCCGGCAACGGTAAGACCGGTGGTCGTGGTCACAAGGGTCAGAAGGCCCGCTCCGGCGGCAAGGTTCGCGTCGGTTTCGAAGGCGGCCAGATGCCTCTGGTTCGTCGTGTTCCCAAGCGCGGCTTCAACAACATTTTTGCAAAGCCCCTGACTGCTGTCAATCTGGCTGCGCTGAACTGCTTTGAAGACGGTGCTGTGGTCGACGCCGCTGCGCTGATTGAAAAGGGCGTTATTGCCAATTGCCCCTATGGTCTGAAGGTTCTGTCCAACGGTACCTTGACCAAGAAAATTACTGTTAAGGCAGCGGCTTTCTCTGAGTCTGCAAAGGAAAAAATCCAGCAGGCAGGCGGAAAGGCCGAGGTGATTTAAGTGTTTACAACTCTCAGAAACGCTTGGAGAATCCCCGAGCTGCGTAAAAAGCTGATCTTCACTGTGTTCATCATGCTGCTGTACCGCATCGGTAACGTCATTCCGGTGCCCTACATCGCTGTGGACTCCCTGACAGCTTACTTTGACAGCACACTGTCTGATACCATCCTGGGCCTGTACAATGCCATGTCCGGTTCCGCCTTCTCTCAGGCAACCGTTCTGGCACTGTCCATCCAGCCCTACATCAACGCATCCATCATCATTCAGCTGCTGACCATTGCAATTCCTGCTCTGGAACGGCTGCAGAAGGATGGCGGCGAAGAAGGCAAGAAGAAGCTGAATACGATCACCCGCATTACTACAGTGGCTCTGGGCCTGTTGATGGGCTGGGCTTACTATATGATGCTGATCAACTCCGGTGCCGGCATCGTTACCGAGACCGGTTTCCTGAGCGCAATGGTCATCATTCTGGCTTTCGCTGCCGGTTCTTCCGTTGTTATGTGGCTGGGTGAGCAGATCACCGAGCACGGCATCGGCAATGGTATCTCCATCATCCTGTTTGCGAACATTGTTTCCCGTCTGCCCGCGATGCTGAACACCACCATTCACATGGTTTGGTGGCACATCATCCTGGTGGTCGTTGGTATGCTGGCTCTGGTCGTTTTGATCGTTTTTGTGAACGATGCCGAGCGCCGTATTCCCATCCAGTATGCAAAGCGCGTGGTTGGCCGTAAGGTTTACGGCGGCCAGAGCACCAACATGCCCATCAAGGTGGCAATGAGCGGTGTTATGCCCGTCATCTTCGCCCAGTCCATCTGCTCCCTGCCTGCTACCATCTGCACTTTCATCGGCATCGGTGAAGGCAACTGGTGGTATGAAGTCGGATCGTAGCCAT
>JAZNHQ010000223.1:0-5865 GCA_045577035.1 Faecousia sp.
CCCTTTTGGGGGAGCTTACGGCGGGGGCGGCTGCCCCCAGGAGTACAAAGTAGATATGCTGGCGGCATATCATACTGCGTACTTATCGCCGTTTCCTTAACTTTTAATGTGCGTTTTTATCGTTATTTGTTCTAAATTATCATTGAGGTGATATTTTATGGCAAAAAAGATGAAAGCAACTGTAAGAAATGGACGAGCCACCGCAAGTGGCAAGGTCTACAACGCCAACCACAATACGAAAACCGAAACAAGAAACCAGGAGCGACATATCGACCACGAACGCACCGAGCAGAACATCAATCTGCAATTCACCGCTGAAGGCCGTGTTCGCCGCTGCGGGAGCTTCGATGCAAAAGCCTTTGAGCTATCCAGGTATGAGCAACTTTACGGCCCAGGCCAGGAGGCCAAGAACGCCCGATACATAGCAGACGGACACCCCGAAAGGTGTAAATCGGTAGCCGACATTTACACCAGCCGCCGCACCGCCCCTCTGGAAACCATTCTCCAAATAGGCAGCCGAGATACGGACATTGACCCCAAAGAACGCCGAGAAATGCTAATGGGAGCAGCAGCCGAGCTTATAGCCAATATGCAAAACCGATGGGGCAACAATATCCAATTCTTAACCCTTTCGCTGCACCAGGATGAGGCAGGAGCAGACCACATTCACGCAAGGATGACTTTTTGCGCTCTGGATAAGTTCAACCAGATAGTACCCAACCAATCCCAGGCTTTCGAGGCTATGGGCATCCAGAGGCCAGACCCGACAACCAAAGAGGGCAAATATAACTGCCCGCTGATAACATTCTCCGACCTTATCCGCCAGGAGTTCTATGACCTCTGCGAGAAGCGGGGCATCGTCATTGACCGAGAAGTGAAGAATCCGAGCCAGAAGCATTTGTCCGTTCTGGAATACAAATGTAAGAAGATGGAAGAAGTGGTGGATATTTTAACCACACAGAAGAAGGAGCTTGAAGCCGTGGCAACGGAACAGGCACAAATGATTGTCTTAGCCAAAGCGGAAATTGAGCAAGTGCGGACGGAGAGGGACACCCTCCGAGACCGAAACAGCATCACCCGCACCATCCAGGAATCCCTTGAGCGACCCGATATAAAGATAGAGGCTGAAATCCTCCCCGAGAAAAAGAACATCACGGGCAAGGTGGTAGAGCCTGAAAAGGTGAAGCTGACCCGAGCCGACTATGAATGGCTTCGGGAACGAGCCACCATTACCACCGCCATTATGAACGCCTGGAGCAATTTACAGCGATATGGGAAAAAGCTGTGGGCAGAGGTTGACCGCAACGCCAGGGTACAGGCCGCCGAAAGACGGGCAGAAAAAGCAGAGCAGCAGACCAGAGAGGATGCATATACCATCAAGCAGTTGACCCAACGAGCCAGAGCCGCCGAGGAACAGGCACAGGAACAAGAGCAGTTTATGCGGGGAATGGGCATCTGGCAGCGGTTTATGCAGCGAATCACACAAAGGCACTCCCAGGAGTACCATCACACAAGATAGGAGATAAACTATGGAACAGCAAACTACACAAACTGTTGAGGAATTAAAACAGCAAATATCCTCATTACAAGCGGAAATCGAAACTTTGAAAGCAAAAAAGAGCATAGCCGAGTGCATCCGAGAATCATTCGCCCAGGAACGCCCTGTGCGAGTGCTGAAGCGGAAAGTCCGACATAAAACCATTGGCAGCAAGAATCCGCCCCAGGTGGAAATCACCATCCTGGAGTCCGACTATGAGCAGTTAATGGAACAGGCCAAGTCTACAGCTTGGGTAGAGCGAAAGCTATCCGAGCTGAAAAGCCTAGGAGACCTCCTGTGGCACAAGATGAATCACAGCACCGTCCTACAAGATGCCATCCGACGAGCCGAAAGTGCGGAGATTTCCTGTCGGGCACTTCGACAGGAAGTGGAGCAGTTAAAATCGCAGCCTGTCCAAGAGTATGAAGTATATGAAGAGGTGTACATAGACGATGATGAGGGCAGAGAGATAGACTACCCCTCCTTTGATGACCGAGAATTTTAACCAAACGGCAGCCTTCCTACCCCCGACCAGGTATCGACCCTGGTCGGGATTTTCTTTAATGTAGCCGCCAGATAATAGCCTCCGTATATGTCCTGGGTGGTATCCAGGGAGAAATCGGCCATTTCATAGCCGTCCACCAGGGTTTCCAGGTAGTCAGCATCCCCGCCATCCAGGCAGAGGGCGGCCATCTTCCGATGGGAGAGCCGTCCATCCCTTTGGGTTACTGTCGGCTGCTCCAGGTTGCGGCTGCCAGACCACCGCTTCCAAGTCGGTCTGGCCTGGTCATCAACTCCCCCACCCTTGGTCAAATACTTGGCCAGAGTAGCCAGGCCGTCCTTTTCAAAGCGCAAAGCATCCGCCTTGGTATCCCCCAGACCCCAGAGCTTCTCCAGGTCTTCCCTGGTGATGCCACCCGTCAAAACCAGGTGGATGTGGAGGCGGTTGTGTTCCTGGCCGTATTCCAGGACATATATGTACTTGGCATTCAGACCCAGGCGGGCGTACTTCCCTTTGAGCCGACGGAGGAAGTTCTGGAGCAGCCGTTGGGCATCCTCCACCGATGTAGGGAGGTTTACCTCGTCAAAGGTCAATGTGGCGAATAGGTCGGACGGGGTAAAATTGGTGTGCAGTAGACGGCGCAGCCGTCCCTCTGTATGCCGCTGATTGAGCCGCTGCTGAATCTCTGTTGTCGGCTTACTCCGCTTCCCTCTTTTCTTTGGATGGGTATATACTGGATAGATAGCTACCTCCAGATACTCCCCACAATAGTATTTCTTTTCTCTGTATCTCCTCTGCATATATGTTCCCTTTCCTACGTGGTCATTGTGTTAATACCTTATACAAGCTCGGCATACGGGAAAGAAGTCCATCCCGTCGGCAAAAGTTACGCCTCTAAAGTAGATGACGAAAAATCGGCTTTTTGGAAGCGGAACAAATACCCGACGATATGAGCATAAAAATTCCGCTACCTCCATTGTAGTTGCTTTTGCAGATATGGGCGGGTAGCGGTAATTTATGAGGAAATCTTGATTTCTGTTAGGTATGGGAGTATAATTTTATCGGGAAAATGTCACGGGTGGAGGTGTGGTTTTGAAAAAATCGGTTTTTATAGAAGACTTAGAATATTTATATGGAAAACTTGTCAAGCATCCGTTATTCCTAATAAATGGAGCAGAACTATCTCGATTTGACAAGTTGTTTCATCAAACAGTCTGCTGCATAGAAACATACGATGACTTTATATCAGCCGCAAGTCAACTAACTTGTTTCTTCTGTGATGGCCACACAAATATTGAGTTGCCATATTCGAGTGAAGATATGACCATAAACATTCCTTGCTATTGGAGTGGGGACAAGCTGCTGCTTTCAACTGACTACAAAGGAATTGAAAGAGATGCTGAAATAATTTCCATAGCGAACACGCCCATCAGCAACCTTGTTGTTCATATGGCAGACAAGATTCCGCACGAAAACGAGTATCTTGTAAAAAGCAGAATGGTAAATTATCCATACAAGAACTACCATATTTTCAGCGGTATCAACCTCCAATCCCTATTTGGCAAGAAAGACCGCTTCCGTGTTTCCTTTGCATTCCAGGGCAATATCAATACAGTAGAATTGCCGCTTGAGCAATACAATGGCTTCTTGGATTTTAATGATACCAACTTTGTACACTATGATATTGTCGGTGATACGGCGGTTTTACATTTGGATGCTTGTATCTGCAACGATTCATACGAAAATACATTGTGCGAATTAGCGGATATATGCTCGCAACAGAACATCAAAGTGTTGGTGTTGGATTTGAGCAAAAATATGGGAGGCAACTCCGCTGTTATTGACGCCTTTATAAAGCACACCAAGACAGATGAATACAGACGGTATGAAATGATAGACTACTCGCAAGGTAGTGCTAAATACATAACCAGGCGAACAGATATAGTAAAAAATGAGAAGCACCCAAAATGCTTTGACCTGGATATCCACTGCAATGTATCATATAACACATTCAGTAGCGCAAGGACATTTGCCGTGACCCTTAAAGACAATGGAATAGCTACAAAAATTACTGGCTCACCTACAGGAGGCAAGCCAAATTCATTTGGAATGCCACAGAGATTCAAAACTCCAAACTGTGAGCTATCATTCAGAGTTTCACGATGTCTGTTCAAGAGACCTAGCAAAGATGGCGATTGTAGAATCGCTTTGTTTCCAGATTGTGTGAAAGTAAATAACTGAAGGGAGAAAACTATGCCGTACAATTGTAAAGGAGATTTATACAAAAGAGAAATCGTTAACATTTTGCAGAGTATGGGATTCGATGTTAAAAGTGTAAATGCTCTAAATAAGATTATGGAGAAAATGGGTTTGTTAATTCATTATGGTAATGGGTGGGGGACTACTGATAACGGCGCTAGGTTCTCGATGTTTCATAAAGGAGTGTTAAACTGTGAAGCATGGCATCCTGAACTTGTCGATGAGATTATTAAGTATTTGAAGAATAAATAATGTATCGAAAGAAAAGCAGCCGCCTCCGTGATGGAGGCGGCTGTGCTATTTCGTGTCATGTTGGGGGCAAAATGTGGTTATTTTGAAAAGTAGTATGCGAGTAGTACAAATGGCATAAACCCGTTGCAAAGGGTGGTATAAGGTGGCATAGCCTGGTCTGGCGTTCTACGATAAAATCTTGCCATGGCAGACAAAGAGAATTTTCGTCATATTCCCGTCCCCGCTTTCCTGGTGACAGTATACCACGCCCCGGCAAAGATTGCAATAAAGGCTTCCGTTTGGAGAGAAAATGAGGGTTCAATAAGTTATATTTGCATTTATTGCACAAACTGATATAATGGATTAAAATGGGTGATATGGGGTTCTTTCCCCAATTCCGCTTTTAAGAGAGAAAAAATAGGGAAAGGGATTATATGGATTCAATTATAGTATTCTGGAACCAAATGACGGCGAATCCGCTGCTGTTTGTAGCTGTAACACTGACACTGGGCGTTATACTGGTCAACGGCTGGACGGATGCGCCCAATGCCATTGCCTCCTGTGTTGTAACACGGTGCATGGCACCCAAGGCTGCGATCCTGATGGCAGCACTGTTCAATTTCCTTGGCGTTTTTGTAATGACCAGGATCAATAATGAAGTTGCCGTTACGATCACCAGCATGGTGAACTTTGGCGACAACGCCGGCAGTACGGTTATTATTGTTCTTTGTGCGGCAATGCTTGCCATCGTGATCTGGGCAACGCTGGCATGGGTGTTCGGTATTCCCACCAGCGAAAGCCACGCGCTCATTGCAGGCCTTACCGGTGGTGCCATGGCCCTGGAAGGTGTTGGCGCAATCGTGTGGGCGCAGTGGGTGAAGGTGCTCTATGGCATTGTTATTTCCGTTACATTGGGCTTCGGACTGGCCTGGCTGGTGTGTAAGCTTGTTACGGTGATCTTCCGGAAGGCTAACCGGCCAAAGACTGAGCCATTCTTCCGATTTGCGCAGATCTTCGGCTCTGCAGGAATGGCTTTTATGCACGGCGCGCAGGACGGTCAGAAGTTTATGGGCATCATCCTGCTTTGCGTGTTTACCCTGCAGGGCTCGGGCGCTGCCGGAACATCCTTTGAGATCCCCACCTGGCTGATGATTCTTTGCTCTATTGTAATGGGCGCAGGCACCGCTATGGGCGGCAAGAAGATCATCAAATCCGTAGGCATGGACATGGTAAAGCTTGAAAAATATCAGGGATTCTCCGCTGATATCGCAGCGTCCATATGTCTGTTCATAAGCTCTACATTCGGTATTCCGGTATCAACAACACAGGCAAAGAC
>JAZNHQ010000224.1:0-4429 GCA_045577035.1 Faecousia sp.
ATCCGTCACATCTTTGCGAAGGAAGTAATTGCGTATTTGCTGCGGTGCAAAAATGAAAATCTGCCAGAGGAAACGCTGCGTGTATTGGAATGGTAACGGGGTTGCGTCGCTGCGGCGGGTTTGATATACCTTCCGCTCCTCCGGTGATGCAGCTTTGCTACAAGAATTTCAAACGAAATTCTCTTCGCTGCGCCGCACCACCTACACCCGAACAGCCGGATTTCGCCTGAGCGAATCCACATATTTCCCGTCCCGGAGGGACACGAAATCCGCCTGTTCTGTGGTCAATTCAAAGTGCTTGTTCCCCCGCCGAACAACCCCTTTGAACCGCCCACGGTCGCAAAAGGTCTAACACACTAGACTTTATTCCATAAAATCGTGTGCCAACAGGGTGCTTTCACCCCTATTGGAAACCCAGAATCAAAGGAATCTGCCACCCCTTTGAAATCCCAGCCCGTTTTGAAATCTGTATATACAAACCGGAAAAACGGTGTTTGCATCTACACATCCCAAAACAAAAAATCCCCACAGTCGATCCTCCGAAAAGGAGAGGAAAGACTGTGGGGATTTCCAATGCCGCATTCATGAGAACGCGAGAGAAATTCATGCGTCACACACCGCTGCAGCGCAATTAACAAAACACTAGATTGCAAATTGCTTCAGCTGCTCAATGGCGTAGGCATCATGTTTTTTGTTAAAACCGTGTGCACCATCTTCGATGATACACAACTTGGTGCGGCCAGAAAGAACGGCTTCATAGGCATCCGCAGCCTTTCGGGCATAGTCCACATGAACGATTTTATCCTTTGTGCCATGGACAATCAGAACGGGTCCCTGATAGGGTGAGATTTCTGCGTAGGGATCCATTTTGAGCACATCCCGGGGATAGCAACCGCCAAGTTTCATAGGACCGCAGTTGATTACGTCAGGAATATTCTCCGGATCAAACTTTGCGAAGAGCATCTTGCCGGCTCTTGCATCATCAGGAATACACAGCGCAGGATAGAACAGCACCAGCTTACTGACTTTGTTTTCTGGTTTGACAGATACCAGTCCGGAGACAAAACCACCCTGGCTGCAGCCCATGAGCAGCAGCGTATCAGAGGTATAGGAAAGACTCCTGGTGTATGCGATGACAGCTTCCAGGTCCTTTACTTCTGTCAGCACAGACATATCGGTGGAGGCACCTTCGCTGGCACCTTTGCCGGGGGCACTGCCGCCGCAGAAATCAAAGCAATATGCTGCATAACCAATGCTGGCCAGGGCTTTGCAGTAGTGCCGGACTGTATCCTGGAAGCCCATAAAGCCGTGGGAAACGATGGCGATGGGTAGACTCTCCCCTTCAGGGCGGTACTCGGTACCCCGGATGATCAGACCGTCCCGGACACATTCAAAGGTGGACTCGGTGACACCGGGAATCGGCATCGGCTTTTTACGAAAAATATCAAAAAGACCCATAAGATACTCCTTTCATCATGTGCGGTTTACACCTTGTATTTTTTTAATCCATTTGCCGCTACGCAGACGGTATGTGCACCACACAGCTTTGAGAATCTGGTCAGAGTACAGGCAGGTATAGATCCAGAAGGAGGGCAGCTTCAGCCACAGACCTGCGGCCGCACCCAGGGGGATGGCAATGAGCCACATCAGGGATGTATCCGCATAAACCAGGAATTTTGTGTCGCCGCCGCCCCGAAGAACACCCTTGGCCAGAATGGTATTGGCAGAGCGGAAGACCACGATGAAGCTGATGGCGTTCATCAGCTGATGGGCGATTTGCTTGGTGTCATCGGTGATGTTGTAAGAATTGATCACCGGTGTTTTCAGCATGGTAATGAAACCGGCGGCCAGAATACCGACGATTGTGCCGATCAGCAGCATGGTGGTGCCTTGCCGCTTGGCGGCTTCCACATCTTTGGTGCCCAGGGTCTGGGTGGTGATGATGCAGCCCGCATGGGCCATACCGCTGATGAAAATGGTGCTGAGCCGCTGGACCACGCCGGTGATGGCGTTGGCAGCCACGAACTGAGAGCCGATGTGGCCCATGATCACCGCCAGGACACTTTCACCGATGCCCAGCAGACTGTCGCTGAGCATCACGGGGATGCTGATGCGCAGGAATTCCTGTATCATATCGGCGCACTTGCCGAACAGATCTTTGATGCGGTAGCAGAGCTTCCGGTCCACCCGGAACACATAGATGCACATGATGGACGCTTCCACGATACGGGCAATGACCGTTCCCAGAGCAGCACCGGCCACGCCCATTTCCGGGAAGCCGAATTTACCGAAAATCAACACATAATTGGCGCCGATGTTCACAAAGAAGGAACACAGGGATGCGATGAAGGAGATGTGGTTGACACCCACACTGCGGATGACGTTGGTGGACACCGTATTCATGGCCATCAGCAGGAAGGTGGCGGTAGACCAGCGCAGGTAGATGGTACCGGCTTCCACAACCGGTGCTTCGTCGCTGTAAAGGCCCATGATCTGCCGGGCAAAGGCAAAGTTGATGACCGTAAAGAACAGGGCAATGCCCAGACCGATCCGATAGGCAATGGTCACGACTTTTTTCAGGGAAACCATATCCCTGGCACCCCAGAAACGGCCCGTCAGCACGGAGGCACCCATACTGATGCCCATGCACATGAAAATGAACAGGACAATGAATTGGTTGGCCAGGGAACTGGCGCTGAGGGCGGTTTCCCCCAGCTTGCCCAGCATGATGGTGTCGATCAGATTGACACCCACCATGATGACGCTCTGCATGGCCACCGGGAAAGCGATGGCTATAAGCTTTTTGTAAAAGCCGATATCTGTTTCTATATGTTTCATGACTGATTACCGCTCCATGATAAACTCGTCCGCTTGCACACGGAAGGAGAAGTCGGAAAGATCGGCCCGGAGGAAAGCCCGGCTGCCAGCATATTCCCAACTGACTTCCAGCAGGTTCTCATGGGGGCAGGATACCTGGATGGCAGCTTCCGGATGGAAGGCGGGACAGTTGTTGCGCAGCCGCAGCAGCGCCACCTGGTCATGGAACAGGGCGGTGGTGATTTCTGTTTCAATCCGGTCAAGACTCAGATTGGTGCGGTTGATCTCCTTATGACCGCCGGGGCCGGCGCGACGAACGGCTTCGTGGTCATTCCTGCCACCGAAGAGGTCCAGGTACCAGATCTGGGGTTTGCCGGGCATGAACAGCTGGATGGCCCGAGCCACGAGCATTTTCTTTTCGTCTTCGCCCAATGCGCTGAAGTAGGTGGCATTGACCTGATAGTACATATTTTTCTGGCCGTGGAGGTTTTTGATGTAACCGCCCCGGGCAACGATGGTGTCGATGAGATTCTGGATCTGCTCGCCTTCCAGCATGCCCTTTAAGTCCAACATGGGGATGCCATCATGGCAGCCCAGCATATTCACGGCCCACATCTTTTTGTCCAGCAACTCCTGGGCCCAGTCAGCCAGCAGTCTGCCGCTGCGGCGCTCCAGCGCATCGATCAGCAGGCCAGGCAGGAAGAAGTCGTAGATCATGTAGCCCTTGGAGGCCACCAGTTCATGGGTCCTCTCGCCGTAGCTGGCGTGGATTTCCGGCAGAAGGGTAACGCCGTACTTGTCGGCCAGCTGTCGCACCTGCCCCAGCAGATCCCAGGTGCCGGGCTCGTTCAGGAAGTTACGCAGGCCAGGTTCTTTGGGGGCATAGGCAAAGGCATCCAGCCGGACGATCCGGGCACCATAGGAAGCCAGTGTCTTCAGGGTGTTGTCGTAATGCTCCCATACCTTGGGGGACTTGATATTCAGGTCCATCTGGCCTAAGTACTTCCGGTCGGATTCCAGTAGATCGATAACGGCCTCCCGGGCATCACCCGCTTCGGTCAGATCGATCTGGGCGGGCTTCAGGCCGATGTCCAGACCTTCGTTGATCCGCTGCTCCAGAATCTTGGCAATGCTGTACTGCATTCCGGTTTTACCAACCAGATCTAATGCATCCACGTGGGAGTACCGAACCTCCTGATAGAAGGTGTTCCAGTAGGGGACATCCTTACCGTCGGGCATACGGACCATCAGAATGGGCAGACCGGGCTTGCGGAAGAACATATCCTTGATCAGCTCCGGCTCCGGCTGGATGTAGCCTTCGGGGGTCATTTCGCCGTGACCTTCCCAGAATTTGTTCCAATCGATGAAGAAATCCCGGTATTCGGACTGCTCACCATTTTTCAGAATATCCTGAAAGGGAGCGGACAGCACAGAAGCATGGTTGAGAATAAAATCCAATTTCAGGTCAATGCCCAGGTTTTGCAGCCGCTGCAGGTCTTCCCGGGTTGCCATAGTCTGATCCAGACCGTAGTCGATGACGGAAAAGCCCCGGTCCAGATCGGTGTTGAAGAGGCTGGGCAGGATATAGAAGGAGGAAAAAGCGCCCCGCAGT
>JAZNHQ010000225.1:0-5851 GCA_045577035.1 Faecousia sp.
GATACCATTCGGTATCTCCCTATTTTTTTCTTTGATTTGGTGGAGATTCGAAAGATTAAATCCAACTCGCCGGGGGCGAGTTGGCCGCGACGGCTAGACGGAGCCGAACCGCTATTTTTGCCAATGGCAAAAATGCAAACGAATCTCCGGCGGATCACCACCGCGCAAACGAATCTCCGGCGGGGAGCGATGGGAGTGCCGCCAGCCACCATTAAACTCTGTTTCATTGACACAAACGACAAAATGTGATATGATAACCAAAATATATGCTTTTTTCAACCTCGGAAAGGAGATGATGCAGTGGTCATGTTGGATAAACCCTCTTATCTGCGTGCCTTTGATGAGTTTCTGTATAAGCCCACTTACCTGCTCCTGTGCTGGGCATTGACCGTCTTTGCCAATGTTTTCGGCGCTGAACTTTTCACATATACCTGTTTTGTTCTCCTGTTTTTGTACCTGTGCATTTGCGGCCGGGATCTGCTGCCCGCCATGCCCCTGGCCATCTGCTCCTATATTGCCCCATCCCGCAGCAGCAATCCGGGACTCAACAATGATTCCCTGTTTGCTTTTTCCAACGGCGGCTTGTATATGATCATCCTTACGGTACTGCTTATCGCCGGTCTGGTCTATCGTCTGATCCGGGATGCGGAATTGGGACGCTCCGCCTTTTGGAAGTGCAAACGGGCTCTGCTGCCCGGTATGTTGGCCCTTTGCGCCGGCTATCTGCTCTCCGGATTGGGCAGTGCACAGCTGACCGCAATCGGCCCTAAAAATCTGTTGTTTTCCTTTATCCAGGCCGCATCGGTCATTCTTTTCTATGTTCTGCTCACCGGCTTGGTCAAGTGGGATAAAGCGCCTGCCGGATATCTGGCATGGACGGGAATGTGCGTCGGTTATGTTCTGCTGGCAGAACTGGTCTTCATATATTTGCGCTGCGGTGTCATTCAAAACGGCATTATCGAGCGCACCCTGATCTATACCGGCTGGGGACATTACAACAACATCGGCGCATTGCTGGCCATGATGATCCCCTTCCCCTTCTTTCTTACGGGAAAGGGAAAACACACCGGTCTGTTTTACATTTCCGGGCTGCTGTTTCTTGCCGGGGTGCTGTTCACCTGTTCCCGGGGCTCTATGATGGTTGGCGTGATGACCTATTTGATTTCTTATACCATATCACTGCTCCACAGTCGCCGCGCCCGAGCCAATATCGCCATTCATGTGATCACCGCGCTGGTGATCACAGCCATTTTCCTTCTGTATCACGACGAGCTCCTGCGGCTGTTCCGGGATCTGATCGGACGCGGATTTAAGCCCGGAGAACGGGACGAGGGCTACGCCGCCGGATGGCAGCAATTCCTGGATCATCCCGTTTTTGGCGCAACCTTCTATCCGGTAGACGAATCGATCTATTCCTGGTCTACATCCGCGGAATTCGTGGCCTTTTTCCCACCCAGATGGCACAACACCATCTTGCAGATGCTGGCATCCTGCGGTGTGGTCGGCCTTTGCGCCTATCTTTTCCACCGTGTTCAGACATTCTGGCTGTTTTTACATCACTTCTCCGGAAAAAAGATGTTCGCCTTTGTATCTATGCTGACGTTGTTGGTCACCAGCTTGGTAGACTGCCACTTTTTCAATATCGGGCCGGTGCTGTTCTATTCTGCAATGCTGGCTTTCGTAGAAAAAAGATTGGATCAATAAATTCAAAAATCCCCCCTTATGTAGGATAATAACTACATAAGGGGGTTGTGTTATTTAACCTTTACCCAAACCTGCATATCGGTCTCACCTCTATTGGCCGAACCAAAATACGGAATGAATTGGAGTGAGGTTTCTTCATAGTTTTCCCGGTTATATTTGCTGTACAGGCCGCTATTTGTCTTTTTAAAGCCCTTTGCGATAAATGTATTGACACCGAAGCGTTCACTAAATTCCATGCGTGTATGCAAATTGCCGTCAATGTACAGTTGAGAAAGCTTCTCTTTCTGATCTACGCCTTCTATACAGTAAACCATAGGTCCGTACATCAATGCCACTTTTCCCGCATTATCAGCAACCAGCGAATTCGCTTCCATTAAAACCGGTGTCAAATTCAGGTTAATTTCTATTTCACCTGCTGTATCGGTTATAACTGCATAACCGTTTTCAGTGGTGTAGTGCCTATTGCACTGGAAATTATCACACCAGGCAGGTATTCTGACGCGAAGTTCTTTGACATCAGCATGGATTTTGACAATGGAATGATTGGGAAAATCCGTCGTCACAGAAACCTTGTCCGTTTTGCTATTGATAAACTGATGGACATAGTAAGTATCTGCGTCAACGCTGTAAATGTTGTCGCCCATCATTGCTATAAAACGGATAATATTGGGCGGGCAGCAGGAAGTCTTGAAAATTTCCGATCTTTTGGTTGAGGGAAACCAGTCCCGCATATTGGTGCTTGGATCTTTGCTGCGGTTTTTCATATTGACGGAAAGCGGATTTGTATAGCGGAATTCTTTGCCATCCAAAGAGACCCCTGACAGTGCGCCGTTATAAATCTCTTTTTCTATTGCATCCGCATACTTCGCATCGCCTGTAATCTCTAACATTCTTTGACAGAAGAAAACCATACCTATGGACGCGCAGGTTTCGTTATAGGCTGTTTCGTTTGGTAGGTGATAGTCGATAGAAAATGCCTCGCCGTTATGTGTCTGACCAAGACCGCCTGTAATATACATTCTTTTTTCTGTGATGTTGCTGAATAGCTTCTCACAAGCATGGATAAGTTCCGGATCCTTTTTCTCTCTTGCCGCGTCTGCCATAGCTGTAAACAGGTATACCGCTCTTACGGCGTGACCTTCTGCCGTAAACTGCTCGCGAACAGGCAGATGGGATTGGGCATAACTCATCTGATACCGTTCTCTGAGGCTGTCATCTTTTGGATTATTGCCCCGCTTATTCAGGAAAAACATCGCAAGCTCCAAATGCTTTTTATCCTTGGTAACACGGTAAAGTTTAAAGAGCGCCAGTTCGATTTCTTCATGACCCGGAGTTGTGAATTCGGCGCTATCCCTTACGCAAAAAATATCATAAACCAAGTCCACATATTTTTTCATTGCGTTCAGGAATTTGTCCCGGCCGGTTACAAGATAATACTCGACAGCTGCTTCAATTAAGTGTCCAAGGCAATAGAGCTCGTGGCATTTTCTATCCACAAAGCGCTGGCCTTCTCCAAAAAGAATGTAATAAATGTTAAAGTACCCGTCGGGTTGTTGGTTTTCTTCAATTTTGTCAATAAGGCTTTCGATTTTTTCTTCAAATTCGGCTATATGTTCCTTATTCAGAATAGCCGCTGCGCCTTCAATCCATTTTGCCACATCGGAATCCCAATAAATATGGGGACAGTGCGGGTCGCCTTCCTTCCAATTCACATTAAAAGCAGCAATTCTTCCTGTGTCATAAAAGCGGTCATAAACTGCATGCGCGGAAATTTTCCGATTTATTTCTTGTTTTTGTTTCCAAAAACCGCCATTAATTTCTACATTACGGTAACTAATATTTTCCATTAAAAAGCCTCCCGATTCTTGCAATTTTGTAATTATATTGTATAATTAAACTACCTAAATTACAATGCAGTTATTCCACAAGAGGTGAAAAAATCCGACATGCTAAGTTTTGACAACAATTATATTAAATTTAACGGCATGGGTCTGTTCAGTACAAATTCAAATTGGATTCATCCAAGCATTACAGAAGTCACCTACGAAATTATATATGTTGTTTCCGGAACGGTGTATCTCGAAGAAAACAGTGTTTCATATGAGCTTAAAACCGGTGATATGATCATCTTAAAACCAGATGTGAACCACAAAGGGTACAAGGACAGCACTGGAAAAACATCATTTTACTGGGTTCACTTTTTCGCAAAAGATCTGGAATCCCTCACCAATGGGAAATGGCTATTTTCGGGCGTAAACCAAGACTACATTTTCAAAGAAATGCTCCACTTCTCCCGCAAAGAGAATTCTTCACCTGTTATGCCGGAATTGCTGCTCACACAATTCTTAATCAACAATGTACAAGACACCAGTGATGAAAAATCCCGGAAACTTGTAAAGGATATCTTTGAATGGACAAGAATCAACGCCTCTCCTTCTCTCAAAGCCACTGACATTGCAATGAATTTCTGTTACAGTGTCGACCATTTATCCCGCCTTATCAAAAAAGAATACGGTAAAAATTTGAAACAGCTCATCACGGATTTGATTGTTGAAAAGGCCAAAAGTCTTTTGTTGAACACCAACTGGTCCGTTAAGGAAATCGGTGCTTCCCTTGAATTTGGAGACTTTAATAAATTCCTTAAATTTTTCAAATATCATACAGGTAAGACCCCATCAGAATATCGAAATTCTTATAGTATAACGCACATGAATAAAAAATGACATAAAAACAGCGTAGGAAACATCCTCGTTTTCCTACGCTGTATTTTTATTTGGTTGTTCCTACATCCTTGCGGATCAGCGCACGGCGCAGACGCGCCTTGGCCATGACGATGTCCGTATCCGCGGAAGCCTTGTTGTCCAGCACCGCCTGCGCACGTTCCAGGGAACGCTCCGCACGGGCCACATCGATATTCTCTGACCACTCAAAGGTGGTGGGAACCAGAGAAACCGTGCCGTCTACAACGGACACCATGCCGCCAATGCAGGCCGCATAGCGCTTCACGCCATCGACGACCACCGTGGCACGGCCCATGCCCAAAGGCGCGACACAATTGATGTGTCCGGCCAAAATGCCCATATCGCCGGTAGTCGTACGGACGATCAATTCCTCTGCTTGTCCATCAAAACGCACACCATCCGGTGTGACGATTTTCAGCGGAAATGGTGTCATCCCTGCTCACCGCCCTGGAATTTGGCCACCACGTCATCAATGGTGCCGGCAAAGAGGAAGCAGGATTCGGGGATCTGGTCGTGCTTACCGTCAATGATCTCCCGGAAGCCGCGGATGGTCTCCTTCAAGGGCACATACTTGCCTTCCATGCCCGTAAACTGCTCCGCAACGGAGAAGGGCTGGGACAGGAAACGCTGCACCTTACGGGCACGGTTGACGGTGAGCTTGTCCTCATCGCTCAGCTCGTCCATACCCATGATGGCGATGATATCCTGCAATTCCTTGTACCGCTGCAGCATCTGCTGAACGTCACGGGCCGTCTGGTAATGGGCTTCGCCCACGATATCCGCAGACAGGATCCGGGAGCTGGAGCTCAGAGGATCCACAGCGGGATAGATACCCAGAGATGCGATACCGCGGTCCAATGCGGTGGTGGCATCCAGGTGGGCAAAGGTGGTGGCAGGTGCCGGGTCGGTGTAGTCGTCAGCAGGGACGTAAACCGCCTGAACGGAAGTAATGGAGCCGTTCTTGGTGGAGGTGATACGCTCCTGCAAGGCACCCATTTCCGTTGCCAGGGTGGGCTGATAACCAACCGCGGAAGGCATACGGCCCAGCAGGGCGGAAACCTCGGAACCGGCCTGGGTGAAACGGAAAATATTGTCGATAAACAGCAGCACGTCCTGGTGCTTCACATCCCGGAAGTATTCTGCCATGGTAAGACCGGAAAGACCTACCCGCATACGGGCTCCGGGGGGTTCGTTCATCTGACCGAAGACCATGGCGGTCTTGCTGATAACGCCGGACTCGGTCATCTCGTTGTACAGGTCATTGCCCTCACGGGTACGCTCGCCGACACCGGTGAAGACGGAGTAGCCGTTGTGAGCGGTAGCGATGTTGTAGATCAGCTCCTGGATCAGAACCGTCTTACCTACGCCGGCACCGCCGAACAGGCCGATCTTACCGCCCTTGGCAT
>JAZNHQ010000226.1:0-11104 GCA_045577035.1 Faecousia sp.
CAAACTGGTCGTGGGAATCTCCGGCGTAAGATTTTGCACTGGAGATCGCCACACCAGTGTGCGCACTGGTTCGCGATGACACTTAACTTAATGACATTGGGCGAGCAGGGAGGTCAATGCTTATTTCCAAAGGCCGTCGGGGTACATGCCCTTTTGGGTCATGTCCTTCAGAGCAGCCACTACCTGGGGCTTATCTGCGGCGTAGGTGACGCCGTACCATTTGTCCGCAGAGTGCAGGACTTTGACGGTTGCCTTATTCTCTGCCAGCAGCTCACTGACGGTCATGGGCAGGAAGAATTCTGCCTTGGCAGGATTCTTGGGTACATCCTGGCTTAAGAATTTGGGGAAGCGATCCCCAATCTCCCGGAGGAAGCTGGGCGTGTAGCCCCACATGTTCATGGAAACGGGGGTATCCGCTGCCACATCTGTCCAGGTGGCGCCGTCGTCCTCTGTGAAGTGGATGCCGCCTTCGTATTTCTCGATTTTGGTGCGCTCAACCACGTGGGTCAGGTAGCCGTTATGGTCGGTCTGGCACACGCCGCGGGCCACAGAACCGTTATCGGTGACGGTATTGCCCAGCTGATAGCCCACCATGCAGTAATTGTACTGCTGAGCATCCTGGGCGGTTGCCAGGTAGTCATAGATCGCCCGGAAAGCGGACTTGCCGTAGTAATCGTCGGCGTTGATCACCGCAAAGGGCGCTTCACCGATCTCATTGGCAGCGCACAGCACGGCATGGCTGGTGCCCCAGGGCTTGGTACGATCTGCGGGGATGGTGAAGCCCTCGGGGATCTTATGCAGCTCCTGATAAGCGTAGCGGATCTCCATGGGACACTTTTCCAGGCGCATGCCCACGGTGTCCATAAAGTCTCTTTTGATGGCTTCTTTAATAATGATCACGGCAGTTTCAAAGCCTGCCTCGTGTGCGTCAAACAGGGAATAGTCCAGGATCGCCTCGCCGCAGCTGCCCACGGGATCGATCTGTTTCAGGCCGCCGTAACGGCTGCCCATGCCGGCGGCCATAACCACCAGTACCGGTTTCTTTGCCATAGAAATGCCTCCTTATGACATATGTTAAGCTTATTATATACGAAATGTGAACTTTTTGCAACCAAATTTGCACTATAGCGAAACAATAATGGAATCTTTGCGGAGTTTGTTCCAGGAAAACTCTCCGGTCAGCTCCTTTGCGCTGATGGGGCAGGGGGCTTCCAGCAATCCGGCTGCGTGTGCCAGGATACCCAGCAGCTGCTCCGGACGGTAATGGTCACGCAAATATCCCAAGTCCATATCCCGGTCCCGCTTGCTCAGCCGCCGTCCATCCGGGGCCAAAAGCAGAGGCACATGACCGTACCGGGGATGGGCAAAGCCAAACAGCTTTTGCAGGTACATCTGCCGGGGAGCGGAGCTTAACAGATCCAGGCCGCGCACCACCTCGGTGACACCGGCCTCTCCATCGTCCACGGTCACCGCCAGCTGATACACATACATACCGTCTGAGCGGCGCAGCACGAAGTCACCGCAATGGGTGGCAAGATCCTCCCGATAGGTGCCTTGCAGCAGATCATCCACCTGCCAAGTGCCTTGGGGCACACGGACACGCCAGGAGGGCTGTCGATTCTCCGGGGGATTTTGCAGATTGCGGCAGGTGCCGGGGTAAATGTAAGTTCCGTCAGATAAATGGGGGGCATTGACGCTGTGCAGCTGATTGCGGGTGCAGTAGCAGGGATACAGCAAGCCCTCATCCATGAGTTTTTCAAAATAGCGGTCATAGACGGCGCTTCTTTGGCTTTGGGGCGCAGTTTCCACATCCCAATCAAACCCCAGCCAGCGCAGGTCATGGCGCAGTATTTGTGCATTCTCCAAATTGGTTCGCTGGGTGTCCAGATCCTCCATGCGCAAAACCAGCTGACCCTTCTGGCTGCGGATAGAAAGCCAAGCGATCATGGCGGCAAATACATTGCCCAGGTGCATTCTGCCGGAGGGGGTGGGGGCAAATCTTCCAATGGGAGTCATCAGAGCACCCCCATGCGGCGCAGGAGTACACACGCCAGAATTCCCAACACAGCCAGTGTGATCACAATCATAAAAATGGCAACGCCTGTCCAGGAACGGGAGCGGTGACGCAGAAGCTCATCGGACAGTGCATCCAGATCCATGTCGGAATTGTCGGTATTGTAGGAACGGACATTTTGAGGCGGCAGGTACGCAAATTCCTCGTCCTGGGAAAGATCCTCTGCAAGCAGCTCCTCCTGGAGCCGATCCAGTTCTTCCTTGGCATCCTTAAACATGGGTTATCCTCCCATAGTAGTTTTCTTCATTCTACTCCAAAACCGTCGGACTGTAAAGGGTTAGGAGGGAATGGAATGCTCTTTTTTCAAGAAAACGGAAAAATTTCGAAAAAAGGTATTGATTTTCTTGAAAAGTCACGCTATAATGGGTAGACGCATGAGCAATTACACAGAACAGGAGGTGTGACCATGCCCAACATTAAGTCCTCTAAGAAGGATGTCATTTCGTCCAAGATTGCTTACGAGAAGAATAAGGCCGAAAAGTCCGCTCTGAAGACCGCTGACAAGAAGTTCGAGGCTGCCCTGGCTGAGGGTGACCGCGCTGCTGCTGAGGCTGCCCACAAGGAAGCCGTTGTTAAGGTCGACAAGGCTGTGAACAAGGGTCTGCTGCACAAGAACACTGCTGCCCGCAAGAAGAGCAGCATGAATCTGCAGCTGAACAAGCTGGCTTGATTTCTCTGAAAATATCGCCTTCCGAAATCCGGAAGGCGTTTTTTCATACCCTTTTTGCAAAAAACTCCCGGCTCGGTGAGCCGGGAGTGTGTTTTTATCCGCCCAGATAGGCTTTTCTGACCATTTCACTGGAGGCCAGCTCCGCGCCGGTGCCGGACAGAACGATCTTGCCGTTCTCCATAACATAGGCACGGTCAGAGATCGCCAAGGATTTACCGGCGTTCTGCTCCACCAGCAAAATGGTGGTGCCGTCTTTATTGATATCCTTGATGATATCAAAGACCTGATCCACAAGCAAGGGGGACAGACCCATAGAGGGCTCATCCAGCATTAAAAGCTTGGGATGGCACATAAGGGCACGGCTCATAGCCAGCATCTGCTGCTCGCCGCCGGACAGCGTTCCGGCAATCTGATTGCGCCGCTCCGCCAATCGGGGGAACCGGGCGTAGGTGGCGTCCAGATCTTCCTTGAATTTGCGCTGATCTTTGTTGGTGTAGGCACCCATCAACAGATTTTCATATACGGACAGTTCCTGGAAGATCCGCCGTCCCTCGGGAACCTGGGTCATGCCCATTTTCACGATGTTGTGACAGGGAGTCTTGGAAATGTCGTGACCTTCAAAGATCACAGTGCCGTTTTTTTTGGGGATCAGACCCACGATGGATTGCATCATGGTGGTCTTGCCAGCACCGTTGGCGCCGATCAAAGAGACGATCTCTCCCTGGTTTACCTCAAAGCTGATGCCGTGCAGAGCGCAGATGACACCGTAATACACCTCAAGGTTATTTACTTCAAGCATTGCCATGATTTAACCTCCGATGTATGCTTTGATAACTTCCGGATCCTGGAGGGCAACCTTGGTTTCACCCTCAGCCAGGACGGTACCGAAGTTCAGAACCGTGATCTCATCACACAGCTCAGACACAAAACCCATATCGTGCTCGATGAGCAGGATGGTGATGTCAAAGGTGTCACGGATCAGACGGATGGTTTTTGCCAGATCCTCAGTTTCGTGAGGATTCATACCAGCTGCGGGCTCATCCAAAAGCAGCAGCTTGGGATTGGTGGCCAGTGCCCGGGCGATCTCCAGCTTGCGCTGCTTGCCGTAGGGCAGGTTACAGGCCAGACTGTTCCGGTCCTGCTCCAGATCAAAGATCCGCAGCAGCTCCTTGGCCTTTTGCCGCATGGCCTTTTCAACCTTGAAGTGCCGGGGCAGACGGAACAGGGAAGAAAATACGCTGCATTTGTATTCCGGCTGATTCTGCAGACCCAGCATAACATTTCGGATCACCGTCATGTTGTTGAACAGACGGATGTTCTGGAAGGTACGGGCAATGCCCTTTTGATTGATCTTATCCGGGCGCAGACCCTTCATTTCCTGACCGTCCAGGAAGAAGGTGCCGGTGGTGGGCTTATACACGCAGGTCAGCAGATTGAAAATGGTCGTCTTACCTGCACCGTTGGGGCCGATCAGACCGTAGATCTGATTCTTCTTAATGCGGATATTCACATCCTGTGCAGCCTTCAGACCGCCAAAGGAGATACCCAAGTTTTGGGTTTCCAGCATATATTCTGCCATTATTTCTCTCCTCCATTCTTCCAAATCTCGTCAGACTGAGGAGCCATATCCACAGACAGGATCTCGTCCATATTGATCTTGGTGGTGATCACATCCCATTTTGCCTTGTCGTCCTTCACGTTGGCGGGATCGTGGGATTTCTTGAGCTTATCCATCAGACGGCTTAGGCTCAGCTTCTCACGCAGACCCTTCAGCGAGGGGGCGTTGTTGTAGATAACCACGATGATCAGAATCAGAGGATAGATCAGATTCTGCAGCACAGCCAAATTGCCGGTCAGCACAGTGGGAAGGGTGATGTCCAGATAGGTGATCAGGGTCGCGGAGATCAAAGTGCCGGTAATATTACCCATACCGCCCAGCACGACCATGACAAGGATATCAATGGAATAATTGTAGCTGAAGGTGCTGCTCTGGACACGGTAATTGGAATAGCTATACAATACACCGGCCACACCGGCCATGGCTGCAGACATAATAAACGCCAACAGCTTATACTTGGTCACATTGGTGCCGCAGGCACGGGCAGCGATTTCGTTGTCACGGACAGCGGTAATGGCACGGCCATGCTTAGAACGCATCAAGTTCTGCACCAGGAACAAGCAGAGCAATACCAGGATCCAGCAAAAAATAAACAATTGCTGACGGTCATATCGGGGAGTCTCCAAGCCAATGCTGCCACCGAAGGTCTCAGCAGAGGAGTTGTTGAAAATGGAACGCACGATCTCGCCGAAAGCCAGAGTTACGATGGCCAGATAGTCACCGCGCAGCCGCAGGGCGGGAATGCCGATGATCACACCGCAAATAGCAGCTGCGGCACCGCCCACCACCAGGGCGATCAGGAAGGTCTCCGGGCCGTTCCCCATGGATTCTTCCAGGATCGCGGCCACCTTGCCGCCCAAATAGGCGCCCACGCACATAAAGCCGGCGTGACCCAGGGACAGCTCGCCCAGGAAGCCAACTACCAGGGACAGAGAAACTGCCAGGATCATGCTGATGGGTACCATTTCCAGCAAAACGGTCATGGAGCGATCCAAACGGCCACCGTTTTGGGACTGCATCACAAATGCATACACCATAACGGCAATGACCGCGATATAATTGATGTAGTGTTTTAAATTCAGCTTTCCGATTCTCATACCTTTTCCCTCCGTTTCTTGCCAAGGAATCCGGTAGGTTTGACCAGCAAAATGATGATCAAAATGGAAAACTCAATGGCATCGGTATAGGGGGCAATGACGGTAATGCGTCCGGCAATACTCTCAACCAGACCCAGCAGGATACCGCCCAGCATAGCACCGGGAATGGAGCCGATGCCGCCGATAACAGCAGCGGTAAAGGCCTTGATACCGGGCATTGCGCCCATGGTATTGGATACCGCAGGAGAGCGCAGCAGGGTGAAGAAGCCTGCCAGTGCAGCCAGGGCAGAGCCAATGGCAAAGGTGATGGTGATAATGCGGTTCACATTGATACCCATCAGCTGCGCAGCGCCCCGATCCTCGGACACGGCGATCATAGCACGACCCAAACGGGTATACTTGACAAACAGCGTCAGACAGGTCATGACCACTGTGGCAACACCCAGGGTGATCAAGGTGGAAACCAGCACATTAACTCCAAACAGAGACACGGTGCCCAGGTCATACAGAATGACCATCTTGCCGCCGGTGCCGAAGATGATCTGTGCCAGGCTCTGCAGCAGATAGCTCACACCAATGGCGGTGATCAGCACGGCCAGGGGAGAGGCGCCGCGCAAAGGCTTATAGGCGATCTTTTCAATGAGGATGCCCAGCGCCATACAGACCACCACAGCTGCAATCGCAGCCAAAATGGGGTTCTGGTGTGCCATCATCAGAAAAATAGTATAGCCGCCGACCATGATGATGTCGCCGTGAGCGAAGTTCAGCATCTTGGCGATGCCGTAGACCATGGTATAGCCCAGAGCGATCATGGCATACACGCCGCCCATGCTAAGACCGTTGATCAGAGTTGATAAAAACAGTTCCATAATGTTTCCCTACCTTCCAAAATCCGGTATTTTGGAATTTGTCAAATCGTGACAACTGCACATGCCGGGAGATCCGGCATGTGCAGTGTATATTATTGTATATGTCCGGAATTATTCTTCAGTGGTTTCAGCAAAGTCCTTGATTACGTACTGGATAGCGCTCTTGTTCACGTAGCCGGTGGATTCCCAGGAGATGGAGTCGCCGGTAACACCGTTTTCGTAGGTGTAGCCGCCGTCAAATTGCTCCTTCAGAATCTCATACATATCAGCAGCGCTGATGGTTACGGGGATCTTCTTGCCGGCGTCCTGTGCGGCCTTCATAGCGCCGTACAGAGCATAAACACAGTCATAAGCGGAAGCGCCGAACTGGTTCAGAGTGTCAGCGCCGTACTTTTCGGTGTACTTGGCGATGAATTCGCCGGCCTTGCCGTCAGTTGCCTTGGAGTTGAAGTGGGACAGCATGGTGACCTTCTGAGGAATGGCGTTAATGTCGAAGCCCTCGGTGCTTTCGATGCCGTCGAAGCCGTCGCAACCATAGAAAACAGCCTTAGGATTCAGAATGTCCTTAGCCTGAGTCATGAACAGGGAAGCGGGGGTGTAGTAAATGGGCATGAAGATGAATTCACAATCCTTCAGAGTGTCGATCTGGTTTGCGAAGTCAGTAGCAGTGGCATCAGTGAAGGAGGTCTCAATGACCTTTACGGATTCGTCCAAATTCTTCTTGAACTGATCGTAGATACCCTTGGAGTAGTTCTCGTCGGACTTGTAGAAAACGCCGATGGTCTGGCCGGCGAAGTTCTCGTTCACAAATGCAGCAGCAACAGAACCCTGGTTGCCGTCAGCGAAGCACATCTGGTAGCCGTTACCCTCAGCAGGGATATCATCGCCGGAGGCGGAGGGGGTCAGGAAGAACACATCGTCCTCAGCGGACATCTTGGAGAACTCCAGGCCCGGGCCGGTGGTAACAGTACCCAGGGACAGCTGCATACCGCCTTCGTACAGATCTGCATAAATAGAAGAGACCTTGGAAGGATCGTGCATATCGTCCATAACTACCAGCTTGAACTTGACGCCGTTCAAGCCGCCGGCAGCGTTGATCTCGTCAACAGCCATCTGTGCACTGTTCTTAACGGCTGTGCCGTACACAGCAGCAGCGCCGGTCAGAGGGCCGGACACGCCAATAACATATTCTTCGTTGTCAGCGGTGTATTCCTCAGCAGAGCCGCCACAGGCAGCCAGCAGGCCAACACACAAAGTCAAAGAAAGGATCAATGCGAAAAATTTTTTGGTTTTCATAGTGGTTTACCTCCATCTTTTCATAAATGCCGCCGGCCAACCAAAGGGTGCCGGGGGAATATGTTGTATACTATAGCGCAAAAATTTGTAAAGTCAATGCCTTTTTTCAATTTTTTTATATTTTTTGCAGGTTGTTTTCCAGGGAAAATCGGTGTAATCCATATTTTTTGATCAAAATTTAGAAACTTAAAGTGGGCGATTTCAAGGCATTTACCCTAAAAAATGGGGTTATTCGCACTTTTGAATTGTTTTTGAATTGCGTGCAAGTGTCCGCGGCACGAGGACTAACATAGCCAAATACACAAAAATTACTGCCCATCCTTGACGATACCCTCCAAATGTCGTAGAATATCCGAAATTCAAATTCAAATTTATCGTGCTGTTATTTCGATGCGCAAAGGCTTCTCCTTGTGGAGAAGCTGTCAAAAAATCGGCTTTTCGAAACCGATTTTTTGACTGATGAGGGGAAATGCAATGTTCGAAAACGCGCCACAGCACAGATCCTATAAGCAACACCCCTCATCCGCCACAAGTGTGCGCACTGGTGACACCTTCCCCCCAGGGGGAAGGCTTTGGTGCCTACGCCTAACCATCTGCTCAGTGCGATAAATTGGTATATGTTATTAATGAAAAGAGATGAGTCTTAGCTGTGAAAAAAGAATTTATGGCCGGTGTGCGCGCAGGTATCCCTGTATGTGTGGGATATTTTTCCGTCAGCTTCGGCTTTGGCGTAATGGCGGTGTCCCAGGGGCTGACACCCTGGCAGGCTGTACTGATCTCCATATCCAATTTGACCAGTGCCGGTCAGGTCGCGGGACTGACGGTGATCGCTGCCGGGGCTGCCTTGATCGAAATGATTCTGACCCTATTGGTGATCAACAGCCGATACGCCCTCATGAGTGTGGCCCTGGGGCAAAAGCTGGGCCCGGATGTGGGTACCGGCAGACGGATGGCGGCGGCCTTTTTCAATACAGATGAGGTCTTTGCCCTGGGCATGACCCGGTTGGGCAGGCTGACTACAGCATTTTTTGTGGGCGCTGGCATGATCGCAGCCCTTGGCTGGACTGTTGGTACGGCGCTGGGCGCCGCAGCCGGTGCGGTACTGCCTCTTGCTGTACGGCTGGCACTGGGCACCATGCTTTATGGTATGTTTATTGCCATTGTTGTGCCACAGGCAAGAAAAGAACGCCCCATGCTGGTGTGCATGGTGCTGGCCATGATCTTCAGCTGCCTGTTTGCCTGGGTGCCGGCGCTGAATACTGTCAGTGACGGCCTGGCTATCGTGATCTGTACGGTTGCCACCGCTGCCATTTGTGCTGTGGTGTTTCCTGTACCGGAACAGGAGGTGGCGCAATGAGTGTATACATTTATATATTGGTAATGGCTCTGACCACTTATCTGATTAGAGCCCTGCCCCTGGTATTGTTCAGAAAGCCTATTCAAAGCCGCTTTGTTCGTTCCTTTCTGCACTATGTGCCGGTGGCCTGTCTGACTGCCATGACCTTCCCTGCCATTCTTTATGCCACAGACCATATGGCCAGTGGTGCGGTGGGCTTGGCAGTGGCGGTGGTGCTGGCACTGTGCAACCGCAGCCTGATCGTAGTGGCCGCTTCCGGCTCCCTGGCGGTCTTCCTGGCCGACTGGTTAATAAAGCTTTTGTAAAAATGATTCCGGGAGGGGAAACCCTCCCGGAATGTTTATTTGCGGGCTTGATAGTCCTGGTCTACCGTCTCCTTCCAGCTGGCGGACAGGGGGGCGGAGCAGCAGCGCACTTTGCTGACGGCTTCACCGACCGCCTCATAGATCACGCCGGTGCCCTTTTTGTCTGCGTGATAATTGGCAGCGTGTTCCCGGCTGATACCAAACCGGGCGGCCTCCTTAGCAGCGTCAATGTTGGCTCCCAGGAACAGAAACTCCCAGCCCAGCTCCTTTTTGGATTCGATCATGGCCTTTACCTTGTTGTAGGTATACTGATGGCTGGCATTTTCCATGCCATCGGTAGTGATCACAAACAGTGTCTTTTCCGGCCGGTCTTCCTGGCGGGCGTATTTGTGGATATTGCTGATATGGGAAATGGCATTCCCTACGGCGTCCAGCAGGGCGGTGCAGCCACGAACATAGTATTCCTTTCGGGTCATGGGTGTGACTTCCCGGATGTCCAACCGATCGTGGATCACATCGCTGACATTGTCAAACAGGATGGTGGAAACAAAGGCATCTCCCGGCGTTTGCGTTTGCTTTTCCAGCATGGCGTTGAAGCCCCCGATGGTGTCGTCCTCGAGGCCGGCCATGGAGCCGCTGCGGTCAAGAATAAATACCAGTTCTGTCAGATTCTTTTTCATAATAAATTCCTCCTAAAATGTGTTGTGTTTTTTGCTTACACCCACATTATAGGAGGAATGTTTTTCTGTTTGGTCAACTGCCAGGGGACTTTTTACGAACCCAAAATGGGTTGGTCAAATTCATACAGGGCCAGGTTGATCTCCATAATATCGTAGTTTCGCCGTTCAATGAAAAACCGGATGATCAGGTCGAATTTGCTGCTTTTACTCAGAGTATAGCCTGCCCGGCCAATGAGATCATTGGTCTGTGCCAGATCCAGTTCCAAAGCCAAGGACAGGGCAATGGCGGTGGGCTTGGTGGGCTTATAGTCCGGGTTATTGCGGATCTTGGAGAAATGCTGCTTGGAAAGGTTGGCCTTTTTGTAGATCTCCGAGTCCTTTTTTTCGGTTTTGTCAATAAGCCGCAGCAGCGTTTCGGTGAAGCCTGCATCGGTGTGACGGAGCATATCTTCCAGACTTTCCCTGGCCAAACAAGGCGCCATCATGGGCATGGCAGCTTGGGTCACAGAGCGGCGGGGGAGTCTCGCTTCTTCGCATCTGTCTACATCGTAGATTTCTAAGTATGCAATGATTTGCTGCTTCAAATCAGCAGACAGCTTTTTTCTAATAAACATCTGCATCCCTCCTTTTTCTTTATTCTACATTCCCGGAAACCAAAAAGCAACCCCGGCTCTACACGAGCCGGGGCGTAACTTATAGAATAATACCCATTAAACACTGGGAGGCCAGGTATAGGCCGAAGGCGCTGAAAACCGGAGCCAGCTTGGAGTCGGGGCCGGTGGCCAGCCGTTCCTGTATGGAGGCATAGAGCCATGCGGTCACGGAAAACACGATGCCACCTACCACACCCAGCTTCAGAGCATGAAGGGGGCTGACCATATGTGCTGCCAACGGCAGCAGACCAAAGGTCAGCGCCGCTGCGGGCAGAGTCAGAATGTTCCAGCGTTTTTCGCTGCAGCACAGATAATGCTCCAACAGCAATGCCACCAGGGAAAGCAGCACCATATTGGGAATATTCAGGGAAGGAATAATCACATTGGGCGCAAAGGTCCGGACCAGCACCGCGGCAATCAGCGCAAGCGCCAGTTCCAGGGCCAGGAGCGTATTGAGGATATAAGGATTTTTCTTCATAACTCAA
>JAZNHQ010000227.1:0-6647 GCA_045577035.1 Faecousia sp.
TCGTCGTCACAAACGCCTTCCTCGTTTGCCGACCGCTGCCACTCGCTCAGGTCGCTTTATCCGCCACCGGCGGCGCTCCTATCGCTCCCCGTCCGGGAGGCCGGTCCCTACAACGCATCGAAATAACAGAGCGATAAATTGGAATTTTTAATCAATAGCAGCACCGGATTGGCGCAGGAGGGTCTGCAGCTGGGCAACATCCAGGGTGTGGGTGTTGGTGCCGGTGGACTTTGCCAGGGCAGCTGCCAGGCCTGCGGCCTGTCCCAGGGTGGCGCAGATGGGCATGATCCGGATGGATGCCTGTGCCTCGTGGGTGGCAGAGATACACCGTCCGCCCACCAGCAGGTTGTCGAATTCCTTGGGCAGCAGGCTGCGGTAGGGGATGGTATAGTAAGTGCCGGGGGCAAAATAGTAGTGGCTGGTGCCGCTGCCCTCCGGGTTGTGGATGTCCACATCGTAGTTGCCCAGGGCGATGGCGTCGGGGAACTTGGTGCAGTCCTTTAATTCGTCCACAGTCAGAATGTGCTCGCCCTTCAGCTTGCGGCTCTCCCGAACACCGATGGAGGAGGCAATGGAAATGATCTTGGCATTCTCAAAGGCGGGCAGGCCGGTGGCTTTCAGAATCTCCAGCATTTCCCAGATCTGCTTTCTGGCCATGGTCTCGGCGCGGCTGACCTGGAAAGGATCGGTGGGATCCAGCTTTACGATCCGGGTGGTGTTAAAATGGGCGATGCCGTCACCCAGAGCCTGTCCCCGGAACCACAGCACATTCTCCCGGGGGTTTTGTACCTTGCCCTGTTCCTTCAGAGCGGTGTATACCGCGTTAATAACGGCGTTCAGAGATCTTTTATCGTCGGTCAGCCTGCCCACATCGGCCATGCGGAAACAGGTGGTCATGGGCTGACACAGGCCGTCGGACTCTCTGCCCAGCTGGAAGTCACAACCGGCAAATGCCATCAGGTCACCGTCGCCGGTGGCATCTATGAAGAAGTCCGCTTCGAAATCCATCTGTCCGGCCTTGGTGGCCACGGAAACGGACTTAACAAGCCGATCCTGGGTCTGTGCTTTGAAGATGGTGCCGTGATACAGGACGGTCACACCGGCCTGCTCTGTCATGTCGTCCAGGGCAAATTTCATGGCCTCCGGGGAGAAATCCGTGGGAGAGCCGCAGGGGATATAGGCTGCGGCTTTTTGGCACATTTCCGTAAAGATACCGGCGGAGAGCCATTTGCGCTGACCGTCCTCGCCATCTGTCCAGTAGCGCATAAAGGGGTACACCAAATTGACGCTGATAGCACCGCCCAGGCTGCCGCCTTGCTCCACCAACAGTACACGCATACCCTGCCGGGCTGCGCTCACTGCCGCTGCCACACCGGTCAGACCGCCACCGGCTACGATTAAATCAAACTTTTTCATAAGCACCTCCGGGTGGGATTTGTGTGATCTTTTGGAATATTATACCGCGACATACTGGAAAAATCTAGAAATAAGGACAGAAAATTCTTATACAAAGGTTAGATATTACAAAGGATACCCGCAGAAACCACTTGCGCCCGGAGCTGCGGCATGGTATGATAATAACAAGGATGGTGACAATATGAAAAAAATCATTCGCTTGACCGCGCTGGTGTTGGCTTTGTTTTTGATGACCGGCTGCGGGAACGAAAAAAGTACCAATAAGGAGGATCATAATATGGGAGTTGTCCATGTAACCAATGAAAGCTTCAATCAGGTCGTTATGCAGTCCAATAAGACCGTTTTGCTGGACTTCTGGGCGCCCTGGTGCGGCCCTTGCCAGATGGTGGGCCCCATTTTGGAGGAAATTGCCGCAGAGCGGGAAGACGTGATCGTCTGCAAGATCAATGTGGATGAGGAAATGGAACTGGCTCAGCAGTTTGGCGTGACCAGCATTCCGCTGCTGGTGGTCATGGAAGACGGCAAGATCGTAAACCAGGCAGTGGGCGCAAGACCCAAGGCTGCCATTGAAGCAATGCTTCCGTAAAAAATGGTGCTGTCAATTTGGCAGCACCATTTTTTTATTCTTCTGCGCTCTTGTCGGCATTGATAAATGCCATCAGCTCTTCGCCGGTGATGGTCTCCTTGGCCAGCAGATACTCAGAGATCTCATCCAGCAGGGAACGGTTGTTTCTCAGCAGCTCCATGGCTTCCTGGTAGCAGGTGTTCAGGATCCGCTGCACCTCTTTGTCCACCAGAGCAGAGGTCTCCTGGGAGCAGTCCATATAGGCCTGACCCTCTAAATACTGGTGGGTCACAGAGGCCGGTGCCATCAGACCCAGCTCCGGGCTCATGCCGTACTGGGCGACCATATTCCGTGCCAGGGCGGTGGCCCGCTGGATATCGTTGGCTGCGCCGGTGGTTTGGGTGGCGAATACCACCTGCTCCGCGGCTCTGCCACCCAGCAGGGAGCGCAGGTCTACCAACAGCTCATCCTTGGTGGACAGATACTTTTCTTCCTCGGGGGTATACATGGTGTAGCCCAAAGCCCCGGAGGTATGGGGCACGATGGTGATCTTGGCTACAGGATCTGTTCTCTTTTCCAAAGCGGACACCAGGGCATGACCTACCTCATGATAGGCAACCAGCCGCTTCTCCGTATCGGTGAGGACGGTGTTTTTCTTTTCTGTACCGGCAATGACGGTTTCGAAGGAAACCAGCAGATCCTCCTGGTTGACGGTCTTGCGACCCTGGCGAACAGCCCGCAGGGCAGCCTCGTTGACCAGGTTGGCCAGGTCGGCACCTACCGCACCGGCAGTGGCCTGGGCGATCTTCCGCAGATCCACATCCTCAGAAAGCTTGATCTTCCGGGTGTGTACCTTCAGCGTATCCAGTCGACCCTGCAGGTTGGGACGATCCACAATGATCCGGCGGTCAAAGCGGCCGGGACGCAGCAGCGCCTTGTCCAGGATCTCCGGACGGTTTGTGGCAGCCAGGCACACGATACCCTTGGAGGAGTCGAAGCCGTCGATCTCGCCCAACAGCTGATTGAGGGTCTGGTCGTTGTGGCTACCGTAGCGGGTGTCGCGGGATTGACCCACTGCGTCGATCTCGTCAATAAACACAATACAGGGGGCAACCTTTGCGGCTTGCTGGAACAGACTGCGCACGCGGCTGGCACCCACGCCCACGAACATCTCTTCAAAGTCAGAACCGGAAATGGAGAAGAAGGGTACATTGGCTTCACCGGCCACGGCCTTGGCAAGCAAAGTCTTACCGGTACCGGGAGAGCCAACCAACAGGGCACCCTTGGGCAGCTTGGCGCCGATTTCGGTGTACTTTTGGGGGTTGTGCAAAAAGTCGATGATCTCCTGCAAGGATTCCTTTGCCTCGTCCTGGCCTGCCACGTCCCGGAAGGTAACGCCGGTCTGCTTTTCCATGTAGACCTTGGCCTTGTTGCCGCCGATGGAGCCCATGACGCCGTCCCCACTCATGCGGCGGGTGATCATCCGTATGAACAGGAAGAACACGCCGAACATGATCACATAGTACAGGATCATGGTGATCATGGAGTTGTCTTCCACGATGACCTGGTTGACCTTCACATCCTTGGCGTGCAGCCGCTCTGCCAGCTCCATGGCGTTGCCCTGGGGCAGACCGGTAATGCAGGCTTTTTGCTTATCTGCGGGCTTTGCGGCCTCTTCCTTGGTTAGATAGATCACCCGATCGGACTGCAGCTCCACCTCTGCCAGATTGTCTTTTTCCATTTCCGCCAGGAAATCGGAATAATCCACATCTTTATACTGGCTGTCTGCAATGGCAGAGTAGACCGAAGTGATGATCAGAATGATCGCCACAGTAATCAATATGGTGACCCATATATTTTTGGGCTTTTTGTCTTTGTTTTGGTTTTTGCCGGGATCGTTCTTGTTTGGATCCATAAAACAAACCTCCTGCTATGAAAATGGGCAGTATGCCCCTGGGTATATGTGTATTTTTGCTATCATATCACATTTTTCCTTTGGGTGCAATGAAAGATACATGAGTTTGCGGTTAATTTTCTGTAAATTTATGTAATCGAAAAAATAGCAGTTGAGAACAAATGAATAATCTGTTATAATACATATGATATAAGTAAAAGTGTGTATTGTTTGACAGGAGTTTTCGCCATGAGAGAAAATAATTATCGCCGCAGGGAACGGGAGCAAGCCGCCCCTGTGGAGGAAAATGAGAATCAGCTGGAGGGCAGAAATGCCCTGACCGAGGCGCTGCGCAGCGGGCGCACCATTGATAAAGTGTTCATTGCCTCCGGTGAAACGGACCGGGGCTTGCAGCGCTTGGCAGCAGAGGCCAAGGAGGCCGGTGCTGTGGTGGTGCCGGTGGATCGGCGCAAGCTGGATGCCATGAGCTTTACCCGTTCCCACCAGGGTGTGATTGCCTTGGCGGCAGCCCGGGCTTATTATTCTATTGATGACATTCTGCAAGAGGCGGCCGACAGGGGAGAGACCCCCTTGATCGTCATTTGTGACGAACTGTCTGACCCCCATAATCTGGGCGCTATCCTGCGCAGCGCAGAGTGCGCCGGTGCCCATGGCGTGATCATTCCCAAGCGCCGCAGTGTGGGCTTAACAGCCGTGGTTGCCAAATCCTCTGCCGGTGCGGTGGAGTATATGAAGGTGGCAAAGGTCACCAATATCAATGCGGCCATTACCGAGCTGAAGGAAAAAGGTGTTTGGATCTTTGGCACTGCGGCAGAGGGCTCTGTGCCCATGTATCAAGCGGATCTGACCGTCCCTGCGGCCATTGTCATTGGCTCTGAGGGTGAGGGCATGAGCCGTCTTGTGCAGAAGAATTGCGATGTGACCGTGCATATTCCCATGAAGGGACGGATCACATCTTTGAACGCTTCGGCGGCTGCATCCATTTTGCTTTACGAGGCAGTTCGCCAGCGAATCAGCAAGTAAGGAGGTTTCCTATGGACGAAATGGAATCCCAGGAATTTACCCTGGAAGATATCATGAAGGAATTCGGCTCGGATTCTGATGCGCCCCAAGAGGTTGAGGAATTGCTGTCTGATACCCCTGTGCTGCCTGAGGAAACCATCCGCATGGATGCCATCCCGGAAACGGAATCTGTCACTGCGGAAACCATCCGCATGGATGCCATCCCGGAAGCGGAATCCGTCACTGCGGAAACCATCCGTATGGACGCCATTCCGGAAGTGCAATCCGTCACCGCGGAAACCATCCGTATGGACGCCATCCCGGAAGTGCAATCTGTGACTGCGGAGACTATCCGCATGGACGCCATTTCGGAGGAAACACCGGCCAATCCCTTGAATTCGGATACCATCCGTATGGATGCGCAGACTTTGGAAAATATCCGGGAGGCCACCGGTGATGTTCGCATTGCTGAGCCTGTTGAAGAGGAAGAGCCTTTGACTCCCCAGGAGACGGAAGAACCCTTCTCCGGACAGTGGGAGCCGGAATATGAGCAGCCCATGGGTGAATATGTTCCCCCGCAGCCCATTGTTTTCCATCCCCATTCCCGGCTGCGTGAGCTGAAGCGCAAGCTGGTTGCCGGCCCGGAAAAGCGGTATTATGAGCTGTCTGAGGTGGGTATGGGCAAGCTGCAGATGGCCATGATCCTGTGCGTGGTTTTGGTTTTGATCTCTGCGGCGGTATCCGTGCTGTATGCCACCGGCCATGTGCCGGAAAACCGTATGCGGCTGATGGTGTTCGGTCAGCTGTTCCTGATGCTGATGGCCGCGCTGCCCGGTTCCTTCCAGCTCATAGAGGGCGTAGAGGATCTGTTCCATAAGCGCTTCTCTTTGAATAGCCTGTTGGTGTTTACGCTGCTTGCCTGTATTGTGGATGCGGTATTCTGTCTGCAGACTTTGCGGGTGCCCTGCTGTGCAGCCTTCAGTCTGGAAATGCTTATGAGTCTGTGGAGTACTTACCACAAGCGCAGCACAGAAATGGGCATGATGGATACCATGCGCAAGGCTACGCAGCTGGATAAGCTGTCTGTGGCAGAGGATTACATGGATGGCCAGAAGGCACTGCTCCGTGACCAGGCGCAGGTCGAGGATTTTATGGATAACTATCAGTCCACCTCCGGGCCGGAGAAGGTACTCAATAAGTATGCCCTGTGTGCGCTGCTGATCAGTGTGGCCATCGGCATTTTTGCCGGTATTATGGGCACTGTGTCCAGAGCGGTACAGGTACTGGCGGTCAGCCTGCTGGCAGCCATGCCGGCCTCTGCGTTTATTGCCTTGACCCGTTCCTGGGCGGTGCTGGAACGGCAGCTGCATAAGCTGGGTGCGGTTCTGTGCGGCTGGAAGGGCGTTACCGGCCTTCGGGGCAAGCTTTTGTTCCCGGTGGATCATACGGATCTGTTCCCGGTAGGCTCTGCCAAAATGAACGGCGTAAAGTTCTTCGGCACCCGGGAGCCCGATGAGATCGTGGCATACTGCACTGCTTTGGTGGGTGCCGATGGCGGCAGCCTGTCTCCTCTGTTTGAGCAGGTGCTGGCCAGCCGTAACGGACGGCACTACGATGTGGAGAATTTCCGTGCCTACCCCGGCGGTATCGGCGGTGAGGTGCTGGGTGAGTCCGTACTGGTGGGCATGCTGCCCTTCCTGCGGGATATGGGCGTGGAGGTGCCGGAGGGCATCCGGGTCAACCAGGCGG
>JAZNHQ010000228.1:0-3337 GCA_045577035.1 Faecousia sp.
CCTTGCGTAGCAAGGCTTTTTCCACCTCATCCGTCAAAAATCAGAGATTTTTGCCACCTTCTCCTCAAGGAGAAGGCTTTGTACGCAACTTTCTATTTATTTGTTCTGTTTTGGCGTTTGGCGGCTTTTTTGACACTCTGACCAGCGGACAATGTCCGCTGGTTTCTTGTTTTTACATGTGTCCGCCTTCGATCTCGGCAGCATTCTTGCCGTGGATCACAACGGTGCGGTCTTCGGGAATGTATTCATCCGGGAAGTGGATCATTACATCGTCCTTTTCCAGGCTGCTTTGCAGGGTCTTGATATCCACCTCGGCCACCGGGCAGCCCTCATCAATTGCCTGGCAGGCGGCATGACCTGCTGCCTGGCCGGTGAGGATTGCGGGCGGGATCACACGCAGGATATCCCAGCCGTAGCCTGCACCGCTGGCACTTCTGCCTGCGGTCAGCATATTGGGGTATTCGCTGCGTACCAGGGTACGCAGAGGCACCTCGAACAGGTGGCCACGATGTTCAAAATCGTTGATGGCGCACACGGAATCCTCATGGTGCTTATAACAGTCGTCCACAGTCAGCGTGTAGTCGCCGTCAATGTGGCAGGTGGTGCGGAATTGGGGCATCAAGGGAATCATGACCACATCCCGGGAGAAAGGATCATCCTGGGCAATGTTGCGCAGGAAATGGGCATGGTTGGTTACCAAATAATCGGTGACCTCTTCTGCCGTCAAGCCGGACCACTGGGGAATATCCGCAGGCTGGTTATCGCCAAACAGATTGATACGGCCGCCGCACACACTCTTATAGGCCAGGCGGATATTCTTCTGTTCTACGGCCTTAGCGCAGGTTTCCAGGGTGATTTGCTCACCCATGTATGTATAAAAATTCTTGCCTGCCACAGTAGGTACGCCGCCACGGCGCAGCACATCGCAGTCGCCGGTGGTATCAATGAGCATCTTACAGCCGTAGTATTCCGTGCCGCCCTTGCTCTCCGTAATCACACCCTTACATACCTTGCCATCCATCACAGGATCGCAAGCAATCACATCGTACAAAAGCTTTGCGCCGGAATCCAGCAGTTCCTGGGTCAGCTGCATGGCGAAAATATACGGAGAGAATCTGTTGATATAGCGCACCTGGGTAGGCTCCTTAGGCTCTCCGTCCTTCCATTCAGTGGGTATCGTGTTATATCCGTACTTAGCGCTGAGCCGCACCCACTTTTCACACAGACCGAAGATGATCTGCTTGCCATAGCCGTTACACATAGGCACAAACAGGTTCACCAATCCCAGGGTGGACAGTCCGCCTAAAATATTGGACTTTTCCAGCAGCAGCACAGACTTTCCCTGCTGTGCTGCAGTCATGGCTGCTGCCACACCGGCAACACCGCCGCCGCACACGATCACATCGTATTGCGCCTTCATGGTCAGCTCACGTGATAAGGTTATAGTACTCATGGAATATTCTCCTTATACTCTTTGCAGCAGAGCTTCCAGCTGCATAATATTTTCCAATTGGTAATCCGGTATCAGATGTTCCGGGTGGGTTCTGTGCTTGGGGTTGATCCAGCAGGTGGCGATTCCCGCATTTTTACCGCCCCTTATATCCGAGGTCAGGCTATCGCCTACGATCATGGCCTTGGTCGGGTCAAAGTTGGGAATTCTGGCAAATACATTGTCAAAAAACACCTTGTCCGGCTTGTCCGCACCCATTTCCTGGGAAATGAAGATGTCCCGGAACAGGGGCGCAATGCCGGAGCTGGCGATCCGCCGATGCTGAACATCTGCAGTGCCGTTACTTACCATATACAGGTCATATTTCCGGCTTAAAGAGGTAACAGCCTCTAAGGCTCCATCCAGGAAATAATGTCCTTGGCTCAGATTTTCGTAATACAGTGCGCCACACTCAGCCGCATCGGCAGATACGCCCAACCGGTCAAACAGTTCCACAAACCGATTGACAGCCAGCTGTTCCCGGGTGATCTCCTTACGCTCCAGCGCCTTCCAATGGGCAAGGTTAATACGCACATACAGGTCGCAAACCGCATCCGTAGGCTCGATGTCAAAGGCTGTCAGCGTCTTGCGTATGGCATAATACTCTGACTTTTGAAAATCCAATATGGTATCATCCAGATCCAAAAGCAAGAATTGATACATAACGGTTTATCCTTTTCTATTTACGATCTCGTTGGCAATTTGCGCAAACTGCGGAATGCTCAGCGTCTCACCACGGACGGTGGCAGGCAGGCCGCAGGCGGCAATAACCTCCCCTGCTCCGGCTTTTCCCAGCTCCGGGAAGCCGGATGCCAGGCCGTTCTGCAGGGTTTTGCGGCGCATGGCAAAGCTGGCACGCACCACACGGAAGAAAATCTTTTCATCCAGAATATCCCAGGGCAATTCCTTACGAGTACGCAGGGTGATCACCGCAGAGGTAACCTTGGGCTGGGGCATAAAGCAACCGGCAGGTACATCAAACAGGATCTCCGGCTCAGAATAATACTGGCAGAATACCGTAAAGGCACTGTAATCGGCAGTTCCGGGCTTGGCGGCGATCCGCTGCGCCACCTCTTTTTGCACCATGACCGTCACAGCTTCAAAGCAGCCGGCTTCCAACAGTGCGGTCAAAATGGGTGATGTAATGTAATAAGGCAGATTGGCACAGGCCATAGGGCGTAAATCGCCAAACTTTTCTTTGACCAAAGCAGCCACATCCAGCTTCAGCACATCATCCCAAATGATTTCTAAATTATCAAATTCACCAACTGTCAGCTTCAGAATCGGCTCCAGCCGTTTATCCAGCTCCACCGCACAGACCTTGCCTGCACGCAGTGCCAGCTGCTGGGTCAGCGGCCCAATGCCCGGGCCGATCTCCAAAACACCGGTGGTACTGTCTACCCCGGAATCCTCAGCAATGCGCTCCGGCACCCAGCCGGCAATCAAAAAGTTCTGACCTTTGGCTTTAGAAAAATGAAATCCATGCTCTGCAAGCAGCGGCTTCATCACATGGATATTGCATACATCAATCATCGTATCACCATCCAACGATTATTATAACATAGTTTTCCATATCTGCCAACAAAAAAATACTGCCGGGCGATTGCCCGGCAGTATTTCAGTCTGTCAAAAAACATGTTTTTTGACAGACTGACAGAGGACAATAAAGCCGTCAAGACAAGCAACTCGCACTCGTCGGCGTACAGGGGGTACGGTAGAGGGCGAGTTGCGCAGTAAGCCAAAACACCTTGCGTAGCAAGGCCTTTCCACCTCATCCGTCAAAAATCAGAGATTTTTGCCACCTTCTCCTCAAGGAGAAGGCTTTGTACGCAGCTTTCAATTGATTTG
>JAZNHQ010000229.1:0-6439 GCA_045577035.1 Faecousia sp.
CGTTTGGAGCAGCTGATCAAGGATATGACCGATTTTGTCCGCGCCAAGGTGGTGGAGAACAAGATTGTGGAAGAAAACGAAGTGGAGGCTACCACCGCCAAGATCGCTTTGGCCGCTTTGAAATACGGTGACCTGTCCAACCAGCCTACCAAGGATTACAACTTTGACTTGGAGCGCTTCGCCGCCTTTGAAGGCAACACCGGTCCCTATATTCTGTACACCGTGGTGCGTATCAAGTCCATTTTGGCACGGTACGGCGCATGGGAGAATCTTCCCATTCAGACCCCTGCTAACCCCTACGCCACCGATCTGATGCTGGCCATCACCAAGCTGGGCCCCACTTTGGAAACCGCCCTCAGTTCCCTGGCTCCCAATTTGATCTGCGCCTACATCTACGAGTTGGCCGGTGCGGTCAATAAGTTCTATCATGAGACCCGAATCCTCAGCGAGGAGGACAAGACCCTGCAGGCAGGCTACATTTCTCTGATCGCACTGGCAAAGAATGTGCTGGAAACCTGTATGGATATTCTGGGCTTCTCCGCCCCCGAAAAAATGTAAGACTATGCTAAAAAGATTTATCGGCGACAAGGCTTTTTATCGGTCTGTGTTTGCCATCGCCATCCCTATAATCGTTCAAAACGGCATCACCAATGCGGCCTCTCTGCTGGACAATCTGATGGTTGGTCAGCTGGGCATGGAGGAAATGAGCGGTGTGTCCGTGGTGAACCAGTTTATCTTCATTTATACCCTGGCCCTGGTGGGCGCCACCTCGGGCCCGGGCATCTTTACCGCCCAGTTCTACGGCTCCCAGGATCAGCAGGGCATTCGCTATACCTTCCGATTTAAATGGCTGGCCTGTCTGGTCATGGGCATTCTCGGCATCTGCGTGCTGTATTTTGCGGGCACACCGCTGATCAACACTTTCTTGCAGGGCGAAGGTACTGCAGCGGCAAAACAGGAAACTCTGGCCTTTGGTTTGGAGTATATTTCCGTCATGCTATGGGGCATGATCCCCATGGCTATCTACTTTGCCTATTCCAGTACCCTGCGGGAATGCGGACAGGCCACAGTGCCTATGTTCGCCAGCACCGTAGCCGTGTTTGCCAATCTGATCGTCAACTATATTTTGATCTTCGGAAAATTTGGCGCTCCCAAGCTGGGCGTGACCGGTGCCGCCATTGCCACGGTGATCTCCCGGTATCTGGAAATGCTCATTGTGGTAGTTTGGACGCACACCCACAGCAAGAAACAGCCCTTTATTAAAGGCGCATACCACAGTGTCTATATCCCCCGGGATCTGCTGACACGGATCACCATCAAGGGCTCTCCGCTGATGATCAACGAATTTCTGTGGGCCTTTGGCATCACCTTCCTGAATCAGTGCTACTCCACCCGTGGCTTGGAAGTGGTCAGCGCCACCAATATTACCACCACCATTTCCAACCTGACCAATGTGGTCAACCTGGCCCTGGGCGTGACCATCGGCATTATCCTGGGGCAGATGCTGGGTGCCAAGCGTTCCGAACAGGAGATCCGGGATGCCAACCGCAAGCTCACCACCCTGGCGGTGCTGGCCGGTGTGGTATTCGGCGGTGTATTGATCGCCATGGCATTCCCCTTCCCAAAGCTGTATAAGGCCTCGGCAGATGTGCATCTGCTGGCTGCCTATCTGATGCTGGTCATTGGCGTCATGAAGCCCTTTGACACCTATATGTTTGCCGGTTATTACACCTTGCGTTCCGGCGGCAAGACCTGGACAACCTTCTTCTATGACAGCGGCGCTCTTTGGTTGGCAACTGCCCCTCTGATCTATTGTCTGAGCCGGTTTACCGATCTGCCCATCGTGCCTTTGTACGCCATGAGCTTTGTGCCCAACCTGCTCAAATGCGTGGTGGCGTTCTTCCTGATCCGCAAAGGCGACTGGATCCAAAACTTAACAGAAACAAAATAGAAGGAGCATTCGCTCAATGTCATTAAGTTAAGTGTCATCGCGGTAAGTAGCGCACACTGGTGTGGCGATCTCCAGTGCAAAATTTTACGCCGGAGATTCCCACGACCAGTTTGCGAACTGGTCTCGGAATGACAAAATTTCTTAGCTTAATGACGTTGAGCATTCGCTCCTTCTATTTTTTATCCCGATACTGTCGGGGTGACATATTCATAACGCTTTGAAATGCCCGGTTAAAGCTGCGGATCGAGCCGAATCCGGTTTGTGCTGCGATCCGGGCAATGGGCATTTCTGTGCTTTCCAGCAAATGCAGCGCATCCTCCACACGCAGGCTTTGAATGTAATCCCCAAGGCTCATTTTTACATTTTCCGAAAAGAAATGGGATATGTAGCTTTCGTTATAGCCCAACGCCAGCGCGATCCCCTTGCGGGTAAGCGGCTCCTGGTAATGTCCGTGGATGTAGGACAATACCGACCAAACGCCCTCGTCACTGCGTGCGCTGCGTTCTTTCAGCTCCAGCAGCTCCAAAAGCTTGCCCACGATCACCTGGAAATAGCCCTGCATGACCGGATCCGGAGCAATATCCTTATCACGGCACGCCTGCTCAATGATCTGTGGCAGACCGCTATGCTCCCACTGCCCCTTTTGCAAATGGGCAGTGACCGGTACATAGTGGGTCAAGCTTTGATAGTAGCTCTGCAGCCAGGGCTTCAACGGCAGGATCAGCAGATAGCCTTCCGTATCCCGGCTTTGGGCATAGCTGTGTGCCTGGTTAGGAAAGGAGATGAACACATCCCCCGCTTCCAGCAAAATGCTTTCTCCGTCATTGGTTACCCGGCAGCTGCCCTCCGTAAGGAATACCATCTCCACCGCCCCATGCAAATGCAAGGGATAATCCAGGGGCCTTTTTCTCCGATCCAAAAAGCTGTAACGATCTTTGTCCTGATACAGTAGCCGCATACACTCACCCTCCGCATAGACCAAGGTCATTAAGTTAAGAAGCCTTGTCATTCCGAGACCAGTTCGCAAACTGGTCGTGGGAATCTCCGGAGTAAGATTGAGTACCGGAGATCGCCACACCAGTGTGCGCTACTTACCGCGATGACGCTTAACTGAATGACATTGCCGCATAGACTGTCTGGTTTTTCTGTAATTCTATCTAGCATCATAGCACATATTGACCAAATATTCAAGTAAAGGTCAGGCGCAAACGCCTGACCTTTTTTGTATTCTATTAGGGCTGGAAGACCGTGCCGGGGTTATTCAGCACGGAGGTGCTGTATAAGAAAACCCCGTCATTCTGAGCGAGCGAAGCGAGTCGAAGAATCTTCGCATTTCGGGTACTGCTTTGGTTGATTTAGTGCGTAGATCCCTCGACTAACGCTCGGGATGACAGGGTTTTGCTTTCCATATATTGGTACTTCTTTTTGCAATCGCTCTTAAGTTGATGACACTGCCCTTGAAAAAAAGCAATTAATGCTCAAAAATATCCCTCGCCCGAGCGAGGGATATTCTCATACATACGCCTTTTCCGCGGTGCAGGACACAGTACGGTTCCCTACCCTAATAAGGTATTATATCCGTGCTTCTGCCTGTTTTATATATTCCAGACACCATCGAGTTTTGCATATGGTATTGTTTTTTAAACACCTTGCCAACACCATTAATTTCATTTTCACAGCTCACTGTCAATTCAAGCGTTGTATGCTCGGGGTCGTGCCATTCCGTTTTTAAATCATCCATAAATCTTAATCTGATCGCATATCTTGCTTCTTTATCTTTCGCATTATATGGATCTACTAATTGGAAACTCGCTTTTGCCAATGATAATGGGCGAAGCTTTACGAGCATTCCTTCATCATCACCGGAGTTAACGCGATCAACAAAATATGCAGTAATGTGTACATTTTTAGCATAGCACCTGGATAAGTTTACAATTTTTACAATATAGCTTTCCTTCTCACATTCCATAGTCATTGCAATCTTATCCGCAATCACAATTTTAGGCTTAATACAGCGGGTAAATGCAGCAATCAACCCCGATGCAACAATACCTGATATTAATCCTGTTCCCATCCCAACCAATAACGTCTCAATCATAGCTTATTACCCTTCTCTCTTTATTTTTATACAGCGCGCAGCGGTTGCTGTGCCCTATTGCTTCAAGGTATCTGTAAGGCAACCGGGACGGCCCCATAGCTTTTGGCTATTAATATTCGAAAAGCACCAGTGTCTGTTAGAAATTACGAACATTTTGTCACAAAACACAAAACCAACTCTCGTCCTATTGCCAGTGTTTTTCCGACAGCATAAAACTACCTTTTTTCTTATTGTTCATCATTTTTCTATGTTTTTTATAAGAATATCATATTGTTACAAAAATATCAAGATAAAAATATATTTTTGTTAACTAGGGTTGCAAATCAATAATATAACAGGGCGGTTCCAGATTTGGAATCGCCCTGTTAGATCGTAAATATATACTCCAATGGTGTCAAGGCACAGTACCATCCCCTGTGCTAGGAGGATACAGGAGAACCGACCTTTGTCATTCCCTTGTGGGGGGCGGTCAATGACCGCCCGCAACCGCAGGAAGTGCACGTAAGACATAGAACCGCCCCCTGTCTTATCTTCGCTGCAGCGTAGGATACAGAACCGTCCCCTGTCTTAGTACCGTCCCCTGTCCTACAGTGGTTTCGAACCGTCCCCTTGTCTATTGTCTGGGAAATGTGTTTTTCGCCAGGTTGGATTATATTTGTCCTTATATTTTGATAGGCTTCGTGCGTATCGGATGGAGTATGTTTTGCTCATATGGAACCGCTTGACGAATCGATAGTTGGCATAGTAGAGCGCCCAAAGGGTGAGTGTATCAGCTAAGTATGCGTATTCATCCAAAACATAAAGCTGATGGGTATATTTATGATCCGATACATTTAAAAGTGTTTCAATTTGGGCAATCTGTTTGTTGCCGTGACAGATCGAAACGTAGTCAAATGACCCCTCTGCATAGCTGTAACATATAAGTTTCATGCCTGTATCCAGAGAAATTATGTAATAGTTTTTGTATATGCCGTGTCTGGAGAAGGCAATTCGGCCGTATGGCTCTTGATTGCGATACAGAAGGAACTGCCGTCTGATGCATTCAGTGTTAAACAGAGGCCGAAAAGGAATAAAATTTATCACAGAGGAAGGCTTGTAAACGGCCTTTAGTTCGGTGTTGTTATTGCGCAGAGTAATGGCTTGCTGTTTGCAGAATCTTCCCAAATCTCCGTCAGACATAAAGTTTCTGCCGGTGATCTGATACTGTTGCTTTATATTAGACGCTGTTTGAGTAATCTGAATCATCATAATTTTATCGTCTTTCGGTTGTAATAATTCAATAAGTATCGATTCGCAAAGTGTTTTTTCAACCTGCATTACTATGGATATCTATAAGCAAAAGACGAGCAATAACAAACATATACATACAGGCGAAAAAAGCATTTCCAATTACTGTAGCAGTTGCATTTTGGATGATTCTATCAAATAATATATTAGGGATTGCAACTAGCAAGAGGTATCCTACCAATTTCAAATACAATCTAAACACACTTTTGATTTTACATTTCATTGGCATCTTTGTTTTTGCAAAAGTAAACAGCCAAATAAACGCAATAGATAGATTGAGTATTGGAACGTATTTTACAATATGCAACTTATTTTTCATATGCTGACCTTTCTTCTAAAGCTACCAACTAATGGAAAAACTAAACCCGAAAACGCATCCAACATCTATATCTATTCCTCCGTCAAAAGATATTTTAAACCCGAAGCTCAATATGTCAACTCCAACTCCTATATCTACACCTAAGACAGAATCCTTAACTGTAATTGATGGACTCCATGCGGACGCGCTTGCACCAACCATAGCTTTTCCGTCCGAATAATATAGTCCGGCTTCACAATTCCCTATATCAAATGGGTTAATATCTATATATTTGGTTTCCCAACCTGCCGAGAAAACATTGCCGGATACACTAACCAGGCCAATTTCACCGGATTCGAGATCAAGAGCTGGTCCGGATATTTCTCCTGTCAGAAATCTGTGAAAGAATCTTTCACTTTCACTTTTATTAGATTGATTGAATAATGAGGATGAATATTTATTAAGCGGATTATCGGTGGCGTTGCTACCCTTTTGTTCAGCGATGCGTTCCTTTATTTCTTCAATTAAATCGGTAAACCATGAGCGACCTGTTGGATCAATCCTGTTAACTGGATTGTTTCCGCAATATGAAAACATATTGTTGCCAACAAATCCCTGTCCAGTAGAAACATAAGTATCCTCGTTTAGGAATCTCCCTGTATAGGGATCATAATACCGGCTTTGGAGGTAGTAGAGGGAGGTTTCTACATCGTAGACATAGCCACGGTAGCGCAGGGGGTTCAGCTGGCCAACCGGTTTGCTGGCGAAGGTAGCGCAGGTGCCCCAGGCGTCATAGAGGTACTGA
>JAZNHQ010000230.1:0-3592 GCA_045577035.1 Faecousia sp.
CTTATCCCGGTCTATGTAGTAATCGTCCAAGCTCATCAGGATTGGCTTCTTTCCATGAACACGAAGCTGTGTAGCAAGACGGTTGGCAGATGTTGTCTTTCCGGAAGAGCTTGGGCCTGCAAGCATAACCGCCTTGCACCCCCTCTCGCATATCATATCCGCAACCTGGGCATAGCGCTTTTCATGGAGTGCTTCATTGACTCGGATCAGTTCCCGCAGCCTCCCGGATAGGGTCATTTCATTCAGATCCGCAACCGTTCTACACTGCATCAGTTGTCCCCATCGTTCTCCTTCTGCGCAAACAGAGAAGAAATTAGGCATGGACTGATAGTGTCCGAGCTTATCTGCATCCAGCTCATCCGGGAATACAAACAAGAATCCACCATCAATGGGTAATATATCCCATACTTGCAGATGCCCGGTAGAGGGAGCCAATTCGCCGTAATAATAGTCCGCAAAATCACCGTAGGAATAGATATCAAAATGCGGCGCTTTTCTCCATTGCAGCAGTCTTGTCTGATCTTCCCGTCCCTGGGTATCAAACAGCTTGATTGCGTCCTCTTTGGATATCCTTTTGCGGATTAAAGGAATATCCTGGTCTACAATCTGCTGAATTTGGACTTTCAGTTTCTCTACAGAAAAATCCGGTTGATTTGCGATATGGATATACAATGCCGGTCCCAAGGTGCAATCCATCGACGCCTTGGCTTTCGGCCATAATTGAGACAGCGCAAGAAAAATTACAAACTGTGCAGTGCGGGTATATACTTCTCTGCCTGCAGGATCGTCAATTTTGAGTAAATGGACGATTCCGTTTGATGCTGCCATTGCCGCACGAATGGAAGGTCTATCCGCACCTAAGTCAGTATCACGAACCGGAATGTAATTCAGATTAAATACTTCTCCGGCGATTTTTGCAGCCAAAGGCCGTTCTGACAGCTTCTCTCCGCCCATACCCAATCTATTGATGATTTGCAGCAACGATTCATTACACAAGGGAATACATTGAATCCCGTCAATCTTTAATTCCATTTAGATGTTTCCCCCTCTTTCTTGTAGCTGTTATTATATAAGGTTTCCTTATGGCTATACTACGCTATGTATTCCATTCTTTTCTGCCAGATGTGCAATCACACCACGGCGTGTCAGGATACCGCAAAGAGTGTTTCTGCTGTCCACGATAGGAACAAAGTTCTGATTCAGCGCTGCATGGACAACTTCGGTTTCATCTGCATCGATACTGATTGGCGGACAGAAATCCCGGCGAACAAGCTCTCTGACTCTATGGTTTTCCATATCCATTTTATCCAGCGAGCCAGTGTCGAGAATGTGGCGCAGGAAATCGCCTTCACTAACGCATCCAATGTAATGCTGGTCTGCATCCAGAACAGGAATGGCGGTATAACCGTTTCGTGTCATGATCTCCCATCCTTGCCGGACAGTCTGCTTTTCGTTGAGAAAGACCGTACAGGCACGCGGAATCATAATTTTCGCTATATTCATACACAATCACTCCTTTGTAACTTTATTTTACCATGGATACCAGTACAGAATGGAGATAAAATGTAAATTTTAGCACAAAACGCAGGTGCCTTTTATGGCTACCTGCGTTTTGTTATTAGTCCAATTTCAACATTCGGTAGCCGATACCGATATGGGTTTGAATATACTGAGTGTCCTGATCCTTCTCAATTTTCTTCCGTAGGGTCGCCATGTGCACTCTCAGGGATGCCATGTCGCTTTCCCAGGAACTGCCCCAAATCTTATTGGTTAGATGGGTATGGGTCAGCACCTTGCCTGCGTCCTTGGCAAGCAGGCAAAGCAGCTTGTATTCTGTCGGTGTAAGCTTCAGTTCCTCACCGTTGAGAAAAGCGCAGCCTGCACCATAATCAATGGTCAGATTTCCATTAAGGAATACAGAATCTCCTGTCTTGGCTGCGGCGGATGATATCCTGCGCTGTGCTACACGGAGTCTTGCCAGCAATTCCGTCACGGAGAAAGGCTTTGTTAAGTAATCGTCAGCACCGGCATCCAGTGCGGCAACTTTATCCGCATCTTCGCTCCGGGCGGAGATGACGATAATGGGCATCTGTGACCAAGTGCGGATACGCTTGATGATTTCAATACCATCCAAATCCGGCAATCCCAGATCCAAAAACACGATATCCGGCTGCTGGGTTGTAGCTGCCGAAATTGCTGCTTCACCGGTGGGTGCCGTGATGAAGCGGTATTCATTTGATTTCAGTGTAGTGGTAATAAGGTTTCGGACGGTGGAGTCGTCCTCCACCACCAAGATCAAAGGTTTATTCATGGACTTCCACCTCCCCGGCTGGAATGGTAAATGTAAAGACCGTACCGGTAGGCTGATTATCGGAAACGGTAATAGCGCCGCCATGGACATTCACAATAGACCGGCATAGACTCAGACCCAGGCCAAGACTTCTGCGGCAATCAGCAATGGGATTACTGCCGCTGTAAAACATCTCAAAGATCTTTTCCTTTTCGCTGTCCGGCACACCGGCACCGTTATCCGCGATCCGGATCTCTATGGTGTCCTGATCTCCGGTTGTGGTAATGTCGATATGGGAGCCCACAGGCGTGTATTTAATGGCATTGTCCACCAGATTGATAATGACCTGGATGATAAGTCGGGCATCGCATTTGGCAAGAAGCAGTTCGTTTTTGTGGTGAACCGTGATAATATGTTCTTCTTGCTTTCTACTGATATACTGCAGCGCTTCAGCGACGATCTCTTCAATCAGGTGGGGTTGCATTTTCAGCTCCATTCGGCCCTCTTTGATCTTTGTAACTGCCAACAGGTTTTCCACCAGATTGGTCAGCCATGCGGAATCGTCATAGATATCACCGCACATCTGCCGAATGGTATCATTGTCCAGCTTTTCCAAATCGGAAAGCAGCATACCTGCGTTTCCGGAGATGGAAGTCAGCGGTGTGCGCAGATCGTGAGAAATGGAGCGCAGGAGATTGGCACGAAGCTTTACCTGCTCAGCCTGCAATTTTGCGTCTTCCATCTCCTTCGCATTGCGGCTGTTTTCCAAAGCCATGGCGCATTCGCCAAGGATGGAGAGCAGCACGCTGTTCTCAAATGCTTCCAGAGGTTCTGCTCCCTCAATGATGACCGTACCATAAACCCGGTCCTGGACCTTAATGGGATACTGCAACGCATCCTTGCGACCACTTGCGGTTACTCCCGGCAGTACAGATGCGTGACGGCCCAAAAGCTTTGCAACCTGGGTTCTGACTGTCTGGAAGATCTTATCGTCCGAAGTAGCCTTTTGCAGCATTTGGTTGGTTTCAAACAGCAAATTTGTACGGTATGCTGCCTGTGCGGATTGCCTTGTCTGTCCTTTCAATCGGTCTGTCATCGTACCAACCGTCAAGGATGCAATGAGCATAATGAGAAAAGTCAGCGGCGCACCGTCTGCATACACCCGCAAGGAGAATCGCGGGGATGTAAAAAAGAAGTTAAAAACAATCACACTGCCGATGGCTGACAACACATAGCTGGACCGGGTGGATGTAAACATAGCCGTCAGCAATACTGCCAGCAGATAGATGGCGATGATATTCG
>JAZNHQ010000231.1:0-10565 GCA_045577035.1 Faecousia sp.
TTTCCTTGGGGTTATGGTTGTTATACCCGTTTTTTAACCAAAAGTTTTCCACAACCCTAAAATAACGCATAAACTAACGGAGGATCCCATTTTTGAGATCCTCCGTCTTTTCGTAGACTGTTTTTTTACAGCCCCTTTTGCTTATCTTTTCTTTTTCTTTCCCAGCATGAGGACGATGATGGCGACCATAATGGCCACAGTCATGGCAGCCACGACCACCAGCACAATGGTGGTCAGATTATCAGCCGCACGACTGCTATTTTGCTGGCCGAGTGTGGGGTTCAGCAGCATTCCGCCCTGGGAAGCTTCGGGGCCCAGGATGATGGTCTGTGTGTCACTCCCGCTGATGCTGGAGCCATCTCCAATGATCACAAACTCAATTTCAGGATTCTCTGCGATATATTCCCGAAACAAAGGCTCGGATTCAAGTCCCAGCAGCTGGATCTCCGTGATGCAGGTGTCGTCAAATTTAGAGCCCTCGTATGCGTCCAAAATCGTAATCTTTACCCAGCTGGTGAATATCGGTTCGTCCAGATGCACCACATCAATGTAATCGCTGAGTACGGCTTCCTGCTGGTAGCCGTCTTCACACTCGATTCTGATTCTGTAGGGCCAGCCGTTTTTCTCCAGCAGCTCCGGGGTCTTGTGGTAGCCCATGGTAAATTGGATATCAGACAGCTCCAGCCGGGAGCCGTTGACGGTTTCCAATCGGATCCATTGCTGGATACCTACGCCGGCAACGCCCTCCACCCAGGCGGTGCTCAGATCACCGTCCAGTACATTTTCAGCCTCGCAGCCAATGGTTGCCTGCTGCAGTTCTGAGGAAGCGCTTGCATCCATCAGGCCAAAATACTGATTTCCGGAGATCTTTTCCATGGAACACAAGGTATAGCCGTAAATGCTGTCCGGGTTTTCTTCCAGCACGGCCATGAAATAGCCCGCAAACTCACTGTAAAGAGCGGTGTCCACAGCAGTACCCACGGCGATGATCTTATTGCCGTGGTGGGTGATGGCCTGTATGGAAAGGGCGGTACTCACCCCGGATGCAGGCATTATGACTACCTGGTCCTGAGTGGAGTAAATATAATCGTAATGGACATCCAGAGGAAATTCACGGCCTAAAGTATCCATAGTCAGTGCCTGAATCTGTTCCACATCAAAATACCAATTGCTGTTGTCGGTGTGATAATCCAGATCCATGTTGTGGAGATAGGAGACCTTGGAATTAGAAAAATCGTCCCACAGCAGCTTGCGGTAGATGGCGCTGCAAATCTCCTCATCGGACCAATCCCGGGTTTCAGAACAGGAGGGCTCCTGTGGGATGCCGATCAAAAGTGCCTCCAGAGCCATAATCGTTTCCCAATCCTGATCTTCTTCGGCATGGGCGGCAGGCAGGCTCAGGGGCAGCATGGTCAAAACCAAGGCCAGTAAAAAGCACAATGCAAGAATTCTTTTCTTCATGGGATTCCCTCCTGCAGTCAGATATATTTTCATTATACTGAAAAAATGGGGCAAATCAATCCTTTTGCACGATTTCTTGATTTTTACTCATAATGCCTCCGTAATCAGGGCGCAAAAAATCCGTAACAGCCGCTTACACCCGGTTGGGCTTATAGCGAACTATTACGGTAGTTCGTAGAAACATTCATCCAATCATGAATATATATAAGCATTATTCTCACGCAGAGTATATCACAACCCATCCCATAAAGCAAGAGGAAATGGAAACATTTACAGCTTGAAAAATGGTTACAAATCGGTTACAATTCGTCTTGTCCTCGCGAGACGAATTCTGAAAAGGAGGTCAGCAAGATGTTTTTCTTCTCTTGTAATACCGACTGCAACACCGGTTGCTGCTCCATTTGGCAGATCCTGAGCCGGTTCTGTGGCTTTGGCTGCTAATTGTATATAAAAAGGGCGTAGCAATACGCCCTTTTTTAAATTCTAATTTATCGTTCCAATGGAACGATAAATGAATGCAGAATGCAGAATGCAAAATGAAGGTGTCGCCAAGGCGACGATAATATAAAGTGAGTGTAATAAAACCTTATGATTATTGCACTTTATCGTTACCGGGCGGGTATGGGCAATAAAGATTAGCACCCAGAGTAAACGCGTATTGGGATGAAACGCCCATGCGTTTCAAATTGGAATTTATCCTTGTGCTTCCGAGGGGGTAGATTCGATTATAGGCTCTGTTACAGATTCAGTAGGCTGCGGCTCGGTGACTGCTTCTGTAGGCTCAGTCTCCGGCTCGGTGGGGGTAGTAGGTTCCAGCAGCGCGATCAACTCCCGGAATCCGTCCTCCTTGGTGCCTCGTTTATAGGTCAGTGTTGATCCGTATTTTATTAGGGTCAGGGTATCGCCACTGACTTTAGCCGTATAGCTGTAAGTGGTACCATCAGAAAATCTTTGCGTAACAGTATTGTTGGTATAAGTATAAGTTGAATCCCACTCGCCGCCCATGCTGTTATCCATACTGGGATAATCTACATTATATAAAAATCCCTGATCATAATATGATCCGTCGGCATCGAAATGTACTACATTAACAAATCCTTCTTTGCTGTTCACAGTAGATACGCCAATTCTGTACCAATTTCCAATAATGGCTGGGTCGATGGTACCGGTGCCGTTATACTCTTTGTCGATCTTCGCTTTTAGTTCTTCCCAAGAAATGCGGTAGTAGGTGACATCCATTGAACCCCAGTACAAAGTATTGCCTGTGATACGGATAGTCGATTTATCACCTTCATCGGAGGTGTAGGGAGGACACAGATATGTAAGGGTCTGTCCGTCAAAGGTATATACACCATCGGATCCACCATAGTAAGTCAGCTTGCCGTTTTCAGGGAAATATTCACCATGTTTCGATGTCAGGCTTCCGCTGCGGAATTCTGCAGTATTGATGTAATACATACCGCTGGCAGTTGACTGGTAGCTATACCATAGACCCTCCAATAGATGGGATTGATCCTGGGAGGGGTCGGAGCCTTCTGCCTGTTGGGGAACGGTGGCTTCGGAATTCTCGTTTTCGGGGTTCTGATTATCGGGTTTGTTGGTCTGATAATCGTCTTCATCGTAGGTTTTGGTGATGTTGATATGCTCCATATATACCCAGCCATCTTTGGTAAGTCCCCATTGACCCGCAACCAGGTAGATCAGAACGGAGTCTCCATTATAATAGGTGGTTGTGGGAGATGCGTCAGAGCTGGGCTTTTCCCATATGGTGGTTTTCTGGGGTTTTACATAGCCCTCCATAATGGCCGGCCATGCCGTGTCGATCTCTCTGTAGGAAATACCCTCCAGGGGAATCCAGCCGTCAGAGATCTTGCACCAGTTACCCTGGATCTGTTCAATATGAAAATAGTCTCCCAGACTCAGTTTTCCGCAAATTTCGGAATTCTCGTCGGGCTGAGTATAAATGTTCAAATCGGTGATGGCGTAGCCGTGGAACAGGATCTCAGCAGGCCCAGTGTATACTGTGGGCTCGTACTGATCTACATTTTCGATTCCGCAGCCTGCCAGCGAGCAAAACAGAAGGCATACTGCCAATAGTGCCAATGTTGCTTTTTTCATACCGTTCTCCTTCTTTTTTATGCTTCAAACACGTTAATAGGATAGGGATTTTCTTCCGGGCGGTCGATGCGCTGAGGAGGATTGCCGCTGCGGATCAGCGTCACATCGTAGTGCTGTGCGGAGGTTTCTTTGTAAATGGTCAGATAAATGCCGCCCACCAGCACGCAGGATTCCAGCCGTGTATGGATGTGCAGGGGGGTGGTGGCCAGGTTCTGCAGGCGCAGTACCCGGTCGTTGTTTTCGCTGCCCAGGAACAGGCAATTGCGGAAGATCAGACTGGGAGAATTCTCCGGGTTTTGCTTGCCGGTTTCGTGGGTATAAAAGGCCGAGTGATTGCCGCCACCCTCAAACCGGAAGGTGCAGCTGTCAAATTCGAACTTTGTGCCCTGTGCCATGCCGTTGCCGATGGTGTTATTGAAGCCCAATAGCTTGCCGTCCTTGGTACCGCTGAGCCGATAGGTGCAGCGGACATTTTTATAATAGTGGACGGTGTTTTTGAATTTGTTGTGGGAGTCGTCGTGGATGCAGTAGCGGCCGTTGGTGCAGAAAATCTCGATATTTTCAATATGACACGCACCCAGAATATTGAGTGGCGACCAGGTGCGGCTTTCGCCGTAGGTGATTTCCTCCGGGGTGGGCGCAAAGCGCAGAAGCACATTGCCAATGCCGATCAGCCGGGTGTTGGGCGGCAAAAAGGCGTTGTAGGTAAAGTAGTCCGGGGAGGTCACATCATCCGGGGGCGAGGGGATGCCTGCCTCCTTGTACTCGGTGAACATATCGTAAGTGCCGGGGTCTACATAGATGGTCTTTTCTTCCTCGCTGTCTGCAAGCTCCAAAAAGAGCTTGGTCAGACTGGTGTATTCCCGTTCAGGGCCCACATAATAAACTGACATAGCAAACTCCTTATTTGCGCAGAGCCTTGCGCAGTACAGGGCGAATCAGCAGTGCCACCGTACCGCCGATCAATGCGGTGACCAGCTGCATCCAGGAGAACATACCAGGCAGTATTTTCAGCATTTTCGGTGCCAGCACCACAGAATCTCCCACTTTTTTACCCAAAAGATCCGGTGCGGCCAGGTCGCAGATGACCTTGACTACCAGCACATATAAAACCGCAAATTTTGCCACCGCTGCGGTAGCCAATGCGGTGATCTGCCGCCACAGGGCGCGGCTGTACAGCAGCCGCAGCAGCAACACAAAGCACACATTGCCGATCATGATGGGTACCACCGTGACAATGTTGGGGGCAATATTCAGTAAAAATGCAAAAACAGGGGAAACCAATGCCACCGTTATACCGCTGCTGTAGCCCACGGTCAGCACGGTGATGGCCAGTACGGCGTTGACACAGGAGCCGGTGATCAGCTGCTTAAAGGTGGGGGCAGGGATCATAGAGCCTACCCACTGCAGGGCAATGAGCATGGCCAGCATGGCGGCGGTTTCGGTAATCCAACGGATGGGTCTTTTCATAAGCTTACCTCTTTCAGGGTGTAAATGTGATAGTTTCGGTGATGATGGGGTCAAACCAATTGGACAGCTCCGACACGGACAGGATCATGGTAATGGATTCCACATCCGTAATGCCGGCATCTGTCAGGTCATTGTCAAACCAGTACATGGTGGAGTTACTGCACTTGCCGGGAGATACGGTGGTGGTCCAGAAGGGGTCGCAAACCACATCGTTCAAAGCAGCCTCTTGGGTGGTAAACATAAGGGTTTCGTCGGTCTTGTTCTGAATGTATACATATACATCGTAGCCCCAAAAGCTTTGCGCATCGTGGCCGGTGACGATGACTGTGCATTTTTCGTTATCCATCAGAACAATGTCCGTGTCCTTGGACTTGCGTTTTTCGTAGTGGGCAGCATCTTTGCCACGGGGATACAGGGTGCAGGGCTCTTCAATGTAAATTGCCTCGTAGGTATCCTCATCGTAGGCGGTGAAGATGAACTCAATTTGGGTAACGGCGGTGATGCCGTAGCCGTCCAGATGCTCTCTGGAAAAGACCACCTGCTCTGTAACGGTCTGCCCGGCTTCCACATAATTGCTGAAGTAGGGGTTGCACATACAGCCGTTTACAGAAGCCTGTTCCACAGCGATGGTCAAGGCCATATCCGTGCGGTTTTCTACTTCGATGGTCATAATGCAGCCATCCAGGCTGGTCTCCTGAATCTGTGTTACCGCGAAGCGGCACTGCTCCGTATCCAGCAGAGTCTGACTTTTAAAAGTGATCTCTTTCGGAATCTCGGTGTCCTTTTCCTGGGAGCAGGCACAAAGGCTCAACAGCAGTGCTATGGCCAATAATAAACACAAAAATCGATTCATAGAATAACCTCGCTTTGCGGTAGTTTCATCATAGAGCGCAGGAACAGCGCCTGCTTCGTGATGGGATGGGTCAGTGCCAGGCTGCGGGCGCATAGCTGCTGGTGGCAAAATCCCTGTTGCAGAGAAAACGCCTGGGATTGGGGGCTGCCGTATTGGGGGTCTCCCAATATAGGGTGTCCTATGTGGGCGCAATGCAGCCGCAGCTGATGGGTGCGCCCGGTGACAGGTACCAGGGAAACCAGGGTGTGCTCCCCGCAACGCTCCAGCACCGTCAGCTGCGTAACCGAGGGTTTTCCCTGGGGCGAAATATGCCGCAGCAGGCTGGGCAGGGGCAGACGGGCAATGGGAGCATCAACGGTCATAGTATCCGATTCTACAATGCCATATACCAATGCTTCATAGTTTTTTACCGGGGGCGTTTGGGATAGCAGGGCATGAACATGGGAGTTCTTCGCCAACAGTACAATGCCAAAGGTATCCCTGTCCAGCCGGGTCAGAGGGTGAAAGGCAGATTCCTGTCCGGTTTTTTGATAATAGCCCCAAACCCGGTTGGCCAAAGTGCCGGTGAGCCGGGATCGGGAGGGGTGAATGAGCATTCCGGCAGGCTTATCCACCGCCAGAATATGTTCATCCTCGTACAGGATGGTCAATGGGCTGTCCTCGGCGGGATAATCCGGAATCGGTTCATCCAGGGGTACGGTGATCACATCTCCCGCCTGCACAGGATAATCTGTATGCTGGGGCGTGCCGTTGACTAATATTTTATTCTGCCACTTCAGCCGGTTCATAAGCCCTGCGGACATTTTCATTTCTTCCCGCAAAAAGGAAGACAACCGACCACACCGATCAGCTATGTGCGTTAGTTGCATACAAAACTCCTTCTAGTTGAGAGTTGAGAGCTGAGAGTTGAGAGTTATTGCTTGGTTTTCTTAATTATAGATATCAACATCTTCTTTAGCTCAATGCAGTTGTCATGGATCGACAAGAATTTAGAATCTGTAAGATAACCCGTTTCTCTCATAAGGCGAAGCCAATAATCGGTTTCTACGGTTTCTTTCAGCGCAATGCTTAGTTTAGAGACAAAATCAGCACGACTCTGTGCTTGTTCTGCTTCGGCAATATTGGCACCGATACTGGTTCCTGCGCGTAGTAATTGTTTAGATAAGGTGTATTCTTTTTGTGATTCACACAGATATTTATACAATTTTACAATGCGAACACCGAATTCAAAGCTTTTGTTTTCTACAGTCTTATTCATAATTCTCAGCTCTCAACTTTCAACTCTCAACTATTATTCTGTGAAGAATAATAATGAATACCAGGTTACGATATTATCGCCAAACTGGAATTCCAAGCCGTTTTCCTCCAAGGTAGGGATCAGATTGATGCCGTGGCTCTCTACACAGGGGTGCATCCGACCGGGCATCCGACAGGGCAGACCATCCAAAAAGGCACATCTTTCACAGATGGCGCAGGCCTCTGTGGAAAGAATATAGGGCTCAACGCCCTGCTGGCGCATAAGCTCCCGGATCTGATTGGTGATCTTCTCGTGCTCCGGACGGGTGGCCAGGGTGGTCTCCATGTTGGCGATATCGTCGGTTTCTGTAATGGTGCCGATGAGCAGACAGCTGTTATAACCCAGGCATTTTTCCCGGCACTGGTCAACTTCTCCCACAGCCGGAGGACAAGCCCAGGTTTTTCCGTACATGGGGCACTCCGCCTTGCAAATATAGCGGATCCGCTCAGAAAATTCCAACTGCCTGGGGTCAATATATAAATAGGTATACAGTGGCAATTCACTGAGCCCCTGCTCCAATAATTCTCTGTCCATAAGTATCCTTTCAAATTCAAATTTATCGTTCCGTTTACCGCCGAAACTATTTCGGTGCGTCATTGCGAGCCAGTGTGCGCACTGGCTCGCAATGACAAACATTAAGTGAGGTGCGGCATCTAACAGAGCGATAAATTGGAATTTATTCTTGTATTTCTGTCAATAATCTTTCGCAGCCTTCGCAGATATCCAGCCAGGTCTGGGTGAAATCTCCTGTGTACCAGGGGTCAGCCACATTCCGATCCAGGAAAGGCTCAAACTTAGTCTCCCCGGGGAACATTCTTGCCAAATACCGGGCGTTGGAGGAATCCATATACAGAATTCTGTCGTAATTATCTACATCTGCTTTGGTGATCTGTCTGGCACTCCGGCGGTCAAAGGGGATACTGTGCTTGCTCAGTTCCCGCTGTGCCGGGGGATAAATGGGATTTCCCAATTCCTCGGTGCTGACCGCCACTGATGCGATCTGCGCCTGCACCCCGGCCTTTTTTACCATATCTTTCATCACAAACTCCGCCATGGGACTTCTGCAAATATTGCCGTGGCATACGAATAATACTTTTATCATTTCTGAAAACTCCAAACTATGCAAATTTATACCAAGATATGCCGCTTTCGCCAGGGAATTTGAAACATTCCCTCCACCCCGCCATCATATCCCGATGGCATACGATGGTATAGGCTGGCATATCGTTTCTGTCAAAAGTAGTAAAAAAAGTAGTAAAACTGAAAATCTATTCAATTTTACTACTCGATAATTTTAAGGGTTTATCGGGTTTTCCCTGTGTTTTCACACTTTAGTGTTCAGTTTCTGCAAATGGGCGTTTTATGTCTTTTGTCGTACTACTCGAAATATTAGGCTGTTTTGACCAGTTTGAGGCCCAATTCCTTTTGGGAGAACTGCAACTGCAGCCGCTGCAACTCGTTCCACGCATCCTCGAGGCCCAGGTGCGTGTAGGTGTCCATCGTTACACTAATCTCGGAATGGCCCATTAAGTATTGCAGGGTTTTGGGATTCATCCCCGATTTAGCTTTATTGGTACAGTAGGTATGTCTGCACACATGCGGCGTAATCAAGGGAAGCTCTTCCTTGTAAATGCTGTTGTACTTTTTCCAGGCGTGCTTGAAGTAATGCTCCCAATGCATTGCCACCATCGGGCGGTCATCCTTGTCAAAGAACAGGAATCCAGAATAGCCGTCAATGGTCGGCTCGACCAGGGGCGGCTTTCTGTTTGCCAGGATTCGCTTGAAACAGGCGTAAACATCGTCTTCCATAGGCAGCATTCGTGTTCCTGCGTTGGTCTTGGTGGATTCAATGTACTTTGTGCCATCACTTCTCCGCTGAAGCTGATGGTCAACTCGGATGGTCTTGTTCTTCATATCCAGGTCGCTGACGGTCAATCCCACAAACTCGGAGATTCGCAGGCCAGTATGGAACAGGATGTACATGGCATCGTGATACTTGCAGTAGTGCTTGTCCTCTTTGACAAAAGCCAGGAACTTCCGCATCTGGTCTCTGGTAACAGCTTCCCTCGTAACAGAATCATTGATAATGACCTTTGCAAGCTCAAAATTAAAGGGATTCTTTCGGAGGAAGTCATCCTCCACCGCCGTGGCAAAAGCGGGGCGAAGAACGCCACGGATGCTATGGATGCTGCTGTAGCTCCGCTTGTCTTCCTTTTGCAGCTTGATAAGGAATGTCTTGGCATCGGTAGTGTGAATCTTCTTGATAGGCAGATGGGCAAAAGCCTCTTTCTCCAGAATGTTCAACACGGTTTTATATCCCGCCTCGGTGGTGGCCTTAACACCCGTCTTGGTGGCAAGATACCGCTTGACCAGTTGCAGAACGGTCATTTCACCACCCTGGACATCCAGGCCGTCATCCAAATCTTTTTGAAGCTGCCGAATCTTCTCTCGCAAGGACAGGTCATCCTTTTTACCTGCGGGGAGCTTGTCGGTGGGTTCCAGTTTCCAAGAGTACAGGAAATGCTGCTTACGCAGTAAATCGACATACTTATAGACATATCGTCCATCGGGTCTTTGGCTTTCTCCGTTCCGCAAAACTCGGTTTTTGTTATCTCTGCGTTTTACACTCATATTCGTTTTCTCCTTTCATTGAGAAAGCCCCGAACATGACATACAAACATTGTAGCACAGTTCGGGACTTATTTCCATTCCTTTTTTAGATTGCAGAGGCTTCATCAAGGAAAGCCTCAAATTTTTGTCTTTTAATCGTATATTTCACACCGTTCTGGATGAACAATCCCAGGTGGCTGTATTCTTCAATCATACTCCGCAGCTTCTTTTCACCGATTCCAAAATAGACGGCTGCCTCTGCTACGGTCAAGGCATACTTCTCACAAATTCGCACTTCGTTTTCTTTCAATCTCTCTCGTCCTTTCTAGTTCCGTATCTCAAATCTTAGTTCCGTATCTCTCGTCCCAGGGAAAACCCGATATTCATTTTTCAAGGTGCAGTGGGTGCAGCGAGTGCCTCCACTGCTACAATAGTAGAAATGCCCTCTGCTTGGCTGGGCTGACGGATGTAGAAAAATGGGGCAAAAATCGGGTGAATTTTCTACGCGTTTCGCCCTCCCTTTTGGGGGAGCTTACGGCGGGGGCGGCTGCCCCCAGGAGTACGAAGTGGATATGCTGGGACGGCATATCATACTGAGTACTAAATGCCGTTTCCCAAACTTTTCGTATGCGTTTTTATTGTTCTTTATTCTAAATTATCCTTGAGGTGATATATTTATGGGAAGAATGATGAAAGCAACTGTCCACAACGGACGAGCCACCAAGGGCGGCCTGGTCTATAATGCCAATCACAACA
>JAZNHQ010000232.1:0-7815 GCA_045577035.1 Faecousia sp.
GGCTGCTGTTTTCGTAAATTCGTGCAAAAGATAGTCTAAGGCTTCCGGAAGCAGCTTGTCGCGTTGCTGAAGAAATGCAGAAGAAGTAGCAATATTGGGAGCAAATTTAAATTGTTCCAGCAATTCTTTGTTTAGGGTTCCCCCACCCATACAGATCAATGTGGATAGGGTTCTCTCAAACGGTAACTTTCGTTTTCGTGTGAAGTCTTTTTCGGGATGTTTTGCGTATAACCACGGGTTCTTTGCCATGTCCGAAATGATGGATTGTAGTATTTTTCGGACTTTTTTAGGGTGATTTTTCATCGGTAAGCCTCCTTAAAAATGTTTTCAAGGCGGCTTGCCCGATTTTCACTTGTTTGTCAAGTACTTTTTTCGTTTTTTGTGAAAGTTTTTTATGATTCTTCTCATAAAAAATACCCCATGCCACTTTATTTTGGCATGGGATATTCTTTTTACACTAACTTAATGGCATTGCTCAAAAGAGGCAGCCACTTATTTCAGTCACATATACATTTGAATCTTCGCCAATAACACAGCTTTGGCATACCAAGTTGTTTCATAACGGATATAACGCATGGTGTTCTCGTCCCAAAGGCAGCGCAGACGAGGTGCAAATTCCTCGTCACCGTGCCACAGCTGCACCAAAACACGCAAACCGTCCATGAGCTCTATGGCATAACTGACATCCCCTCCGGGCATCTTTTCACCACCCAAGGCCACACAGGCTTTGGAAAACGCCTCAGGCTGCCGATCAAACAGTTCCGCATAAGGATCTTTTTGATCTTCCTGCAGTTGGGTATGAAAGGCATGGGCCTGGGTGATCAGATTCACCCAACGGCCGGTAATATATCGGTCAGCCCTACTGTCACAGAGCCAGTCCAGTATGGTCATGACCTCCCCAAAGGAATTGCCATCCACCCACTTTTCCCCTTGCAGCCGCTCCAGATCACCTGTTTTGCGGCAGATACGGTAGGCATCGGACAGAAATGTGGTGTAAAGGAATTCTTCATCATAACGCAAGCGACATCTATGGATCAATTCCTGCTGATCGTAGTTCAGAAAAAGCTTTTTCGCCTGCGCTGCTTGGATTGCATAGTTATCCTGGCGATTCATAAAGCATCCTCCACAACTTCCAGATAAAAGCTCACCGGACGAAAACCGTCGTTGCAGCTGATCATAGCAGAATAAGGATTCTTCATCCAGCCCTCATAGAAATTGCCCTCGCCCCTTGCCAGGGCGGTTACAAAGAATTCCATGGACTCCCATGCGCTTTGACACAGTGCTTCCGGCTTCTTACCATTAATGGCATACCAAGCCTGCCCCTCTGTTACATCACAGGCATGGGAAATAGGGTTTTCATACTTTTCCATCAGATCCGGATAGGACGCCTTCCGAATGGCAGTAATCCTTACAGTTTTCATGACCATGCCCCCTTTTTCTTCATTGTACCATATCCCATGACATTTTCCAATGCTTTTTCTATTGCACAACAGACCTGTTTTCGCTATACTAAGAAAAAGGAGGTGGAAAAATGGGAAGAATAGCTGTAATAGACACTGAAACCAACTGGGTGGACAAAGTCATGTCCATCGGCACGGTGATTGCTGACGCTGACACCTTACAAATGATCGACGCCAAATATCATGTACTGACCCCGGAGTATCTGATTGGCGGTATGTATGAAAGCACCTTATTTGCAGACAGTCGCCTACAGCCTTTGATCTGCACCCGGGAAGAAGCCTTGTGCGACTTGATTGCATGGTTTGCCGCCCATGGCGTGGAATCCATTTTTGCCTATAATGCAGCCTTTGACCGAAATCATCTTCCGGAGCTGGCGCATTATCGATGGTTTGATATTATGAGACTGGCAGCCTACCGACAGTACAATCCGCAAATCCCGGGGCATTACGAATTTTGCCGCACAGGCCGTCTCAAGAGAGGTTACGGCGTAGAACCCATGCTCCAGCTGCTGTCCGGTCGTTGCAGTTACCACGAGACCCATAATGCCATTTTTGATGCTATGGATGAACTGGAAATTATGCGTTTACTAAAGCATCCTTTGGATACATATATTCCGCTATAATGATATGTTCCCTTATGACGCATCTGTCATAAGGGGATTATTATGAAGAAAAACGTCGAATTTTTGTCAAATCTTGTTGATATTTCAATGAAAATATGTATAATATCTGTGAACTGTTTGTGAATAGAGGATGAACATATGCCCAAAAGATGCATTTTAGATAAAATATATGTTGCCGCTGCAGTACTTGTGATCATAGTGCTGCTGGCCGTATTCCTGTTTACCGGAGACAATTTTCAGCTGCTGAAAAGCCTGTTTTCCACCAATATCACTGAGGATGAGCTGCGACAAACCACGGAGCAATTGGGCTGGGACGGTTACTTAACTGTAGGCTTGATTGCTATGCTACAGGTGCTTTGTCCGTTCCTGCCCGCTCAGCCGGTACAAGTGCTTGCAGGCATTGCCTACGGCGTCCCCATCGGTTTTGCCTGCTGTTATGCCGGCTTCTTCGTCGGCAGCAACGCTATTTTTCTTCTCTTTAGATTATTCGGAAACCGACTGCGTAAATTCTTTATGAAGGATACGCAAATAGATATGCAGACCTTAGCCCATTCAGGTCGAATCAGCATAATAATCGTGTTGCTGTTTTGTATTCCTGCGCTGCCTTACGCTATGATCTGCTTCTTTGCAGCCAGTATCGGTTTCAGTTTCCGCAGATATACTCTGGTGAACTCACTGGGTGTAATTCCATCTATCATTGCCGGTGTAGGATTGGGTCAGATGACCATCTCCTCTGATCCCATTGTCACAACTGTCGTTTTCCTGGTTTTGATCGCATTGCTGTGCGTAATCTTGTGGAGACGAGCTTTCATTTTCACAAGATTAAGCGAGTTTGCGGTTAAGCCCCCCTATTCTTCCAAAACCACTGTCAGAAAATGCAACCGCGTTTTTTTAAACCTGGTCTATGTGTTTGCCAGTGCTTACTATTATCTGCGTGGCATTCGGGTAAAGACGGAAAGCAATGTCGGCAAGAAGTTGCAGGGACCTTGTGTTGTGCTTTGCAATCACGGCTCATTTATTGATTTCTATTATTCTGCCAAGCTCCTGCGCAAGAGCAGTTTTAACTTTATTTCTGCCCGTCTGTATTTCTATCATAAATGGTTGGGCCGGATCATGAAGCTGTTGGGCTGCTTCCCCAAGAGTATGTTTGCTACGGATATGGAAAGCACCAAAAATTGTATGCGTGTGATCAAAGAAGGCCAGGTGCTGGCAATGATGCCGGAAGCCAGGCTTTCCACTGTCGGCGAATTTGAGGACATTCAGGAACGTACCTATTCCTTCCTGAAAAAGCTGAATGTACCCATTTATACCATTAAAATCAGCGGCGATTATTTGGCAAACCCCAAATGGGGAAAGGGTCTGCGCCGGGGTTCCCGCGTGGAAGCCGTACTGGATATTCTGTTTACTCCTGAGCAGCTGCAAGATCTGAGCCTACAGGAGATCAAAGAAGGCGTGGAAACCCGATTGGACTACAACGAGTTTGCATGGCTGGCAGAGCGACCCAATATCCGCTATAAAAGCAAGTTTTTAGCCGAGGGCTTGGAAAACATTCTGACCCTATGCCCTGTTTGCGGTAAACAACACACCATTCGAACTAAAGGACATACCATTTCTTGCGAACACTGTGGTACGCTGACCCAGCTGAATGACCGATATGGTTTTACCACAGGTTTTCGCTTTGAGAATTTTGCCCAATGGTATCATTGGCAAAAATCCCAGCTTCAGAAAAACATCCACGAAAATCCTCAATTCTGCCTGCGAAGCAAGGTGCAATTCCGCCTGCCGGATCCTACCGGCAAGGCCATGACTCGCTACGCCGGTGACGGAGAATGCACCCTGGATCGCTCCGGGCTTAGCTACAACGGCACAAAGGACGGCGAGCGCATCACCAAACACTTCCCCATTGCTCATATATATCGACTGCTATTCGGTGCCGGAGAGAATTTCGAGGTATACAGTGGCACCGAGATCCAGTATTTTGTTCCGGAAGAAAAACGCTCTGCTGTAGATTGGTACATGGCATCCATGATTCTGTACGACCTCCAAGCAGCAGACAGTAAAGTGGTGAATTATGAATAATACCATTGACAAGAAGAATGAAAAAGCCTTTTCCGGCATCAGTGTAAAATCTTTTATTACTGTTATGCTGGTCTTGTGCGCAATCTTGATCCTCTGCGGCAGTTTATCCTATGTGATCCCCCAAGGCAGCTTTGAACGGGATGCAGACGGTGTGATCATTACAGGTACATATGTCGAAAAAGAGATATCCGGAATTGCTCCCTGGCGTGTGGTAACCGCACCTTTTCGGGTATTTGCGTCTGAGGATGCACTGACCATCATTATGATCAGTGTATTCCTGCTGGTCATGAGCGGTGTATTTAACCTACTGGAGAAAACCGGCGGTGTTAAAATCTTTATCGCACATATCATGCGCAGGCTTCGGGATAAAGGTGGTCCTGTAATATGTATTACAGTGCTGATCTTCATGCTCTTTGGGAGCCTGTTTGGTATGTTTGAAGAACTGGTCACACTGCTGCCAATTGTGATCGTGTTTATGCTTTCCATGAATATGGACACAATGATGGGCTTGGGCACCTGTCTGATGGCCGCCTGCTTCGGTTTCTCCACCGCCATCACTAACCCCTTCTCTGTGGGTTTGGCTGCCCAATACGCCGGTGTGAGCCCCTCCGATGGCGTATGGCTGCGTGTTATGTTCTTCGGCATCATTTACGCCACCGTATGCCTGTTCCTTACAGGCTATTTGAAGAAGATATCCCGAGATCCCAGGGTCTCTCTAAGCTATGATTCTGATCAAATCAAAAAGCAATCTCTGACCATGGGCGATGTGGAAGAGAATGCAAATAATCGAAAGGTATTTCGGGTATTTTCTGCATTCTTCGGATTGCAGGCAGTGATGCTGCTTGCCATTGCCTCCATCCGGGCTATCTCCGGACTGGCCATTCCCCTTTTGGCTGTCAGCTTCCTGGCTGGCGGTATTGTTGCCGGTTTGCTGGTATGCAAGCTTGGCAGCGATGTGGCTCGTTACATTTTCCAGGGCGCTGTAGCTATGCTCCCGGCGGTAGTTATGATCGCCATCGCATCTTCCGTGAAGCTGGTCATGACAGAAAGCGGCATTATTGACACCATCATGCACGCCGTTCTGTCTGTTTTGGAAGACAAAAGTAAATTTCTTGCAATCCTGCTGATCTACTTCCTGATCCTATTTTTGCAGCTGTTCATTGGCTCTGCATCTGCCAAGATCGTACTGGTCATGCCCATTGTTATGCCAATCGCCACCGCATTGGGAATCTCCCCCACCCTGATCATTCTGACCTACTGCATGGCTGACGGCTTTACGGATGTGATCATGCCCACCAATCCGGTACTGCTCATCGGTCTGTCTATGGCAAACGTTTCTTATCCCAAGTGGGTAAAATGGACCTGGAAGATCCAGCTGATCGTATTTGTACAAACTGTGTTGATCCTGCTGTTTGGCGTTGCTATCGGGTATTAAGCCATGGATCGAATTCTGATTATCGGAAACGCCGGTGCCGGCAAAAGTACTTTTGCCAAAGCCTTAGCCCAAAAACTCGGACTTCCCTTGGTACATTTGGATCAGCTCTACTGGACAGGGAACTGGGAAAATATCTCCCGGGAAGAATTTGATGCCCTTTTACAGAAAGAGCTGGAGAACCCCCGTTGGATCATTGACGGAAACTTCAACCGCACTATCCCCCACCGTATGCAATACTGCGACACAGTCTTTTACCTGGATATGCCTACCGCTACTTGCCTGTGGGGAATTACCAAACGGATCATCACCAATTACGGCAAGGTACGCCAGGACATGGGTGGCAATTGCACGGAACGGTTTAACCAGCAAAAACTCGCATTATACAAAAATGTAGTAACCTTCAACCGCAGTCACAGAAAAACATACCGACAATTGCTGTCGGAGACTCAAAACATTACCGTAATTACCTTCAAAAGCAGAAAACAAATTAAGAAATATTTAAATAGCATATAGCGTGCAAACTCCACCGCTAAAAGACAACAGAGCTGTCTCAAACATTTTGAAGAGACAGCTCTGTAATTTTATTCACTTGCAAGTGCTTCCTCATTTGACACAAGCATCATTGCGGATAGATCCAATTCCACACGGAAATAGGAGTCCCCATCATCCGCTTCACAGTACACACCTGTGTCGTCAATACGAATAATTGCAGAAGGTTTTACATCTCCCTCCAACAGAAGAGATGCAACTTCACCGGTAATGCTAATACTTTTTAGATTGCCATAGCTTTCCTGGCGATTGCTGTCATAGTAGCCATCAATGTAATAGAAAACATCATTGTGGTAAGACAGCGAAGGCTTATTTTGATTTGTGCAGAGCAATCCAACTCTAGTAACACAGCCATCCGGCTCATTATATGACAAATAATAGTCCACACCCTCATGGCGGACTTCCTCTGTAAAGAAAGAAATCCTGTTGCGAACCTGTGGAGCATGGTGATCATGACCGGAATCAGTAGGTCTGGTCTGTGCAGCACCGGAATTCATGCCGCATCCGCACATAATGAAGATCAGCAATACTACACTTACGATCAGCCTTTTCACTTTGCCACAAAACCCACTTTCTTATAAACCTTACGCAGGGTCTTTTCTGCCACATAAGAAGCCTTTTGGGCACCGTCACGGTATACGCTTTCAAGATATGCCTTATCCTTCATCAGGCGCATAGATTCCTCACGAATGGGACGCAGATGCTCCACCACAGCCTCGCCGACTACAGGCTTAAACTTGCCGTAGCCACAACCGATGAACTCATTTTCGATCTCCTCATAGGTCTTACCGGTAACGGCAGAATAAATGGTCATCAAATTAGCTACGCCGGGCTTGTTTTCCTTATCATAACGGACACAGTTTTCCGTGTCAGAGTCTGTAATGGCTCGCTTAAACTGCTTCATGATCACCTCGGGAGGATCCATCAGCAGCACCCGCCCGCTATCCTCGTTCTCAGACTTGGACATTTTGGCAGTGGGATTGGTCAAACTCATGATTCGGGCACCGACCTTAGGAACGAAGGGCTCAGGAATTTTAAATACATCGCCGTAAATGCCATTGAAACGGCGGGCGATTACATGGGTCAGCTCCACATGCTGTTTCTGATCCTCACCCACAGGCACCAGATCCGGCTGATACAACAGAATATCACCTGCCATCAAGCTGGGATAAGTAAACAGACCTGCGTTAATATTGTCCGCATTCTTGGCGGACTTGTCCTTAAATTGGGTCATACGAGACAGCTCGCCAAACATGGAATAGCAATCCAGCACCCAACCCAGTTCCGCATGCTGATGCACATGACTCTGAATAAACAAGGTGTTCTTCTCCGGATCCAGACCACAGGCAATGTACTGTGCCAGCTGCTCCAGAGTACGGCGGCGCAGGTCAGCAGGATTCTGCCGAACAGTAATGGCATGCAGGTCTGCCATAAAGTAGAAGCAGTCATATTGATCGGCACGCTCAGCCCAGTTCTTCACAGCACCCAGGTAAGAGCCCAAGGTCAAATCACCGAGGGCTTAATGCCGGACAACATTCTTTTCTTTGCAACGATCTCTTCCATAGAAATTACCTCTCTGAATTGCAAATTCCACTTTATCTTACACCCCGTGTAGGGGCCGATGACCACATCGGCCCTTGGAATACGGTGGTTGTCGGTGGGCCGATGT
>JAZNHQ010000233.1:0-7580 GCA_045577035.1 Faecousia sp.
ATGGCTTGCAATATCAGCTGGGAAGTTTTCGGGGAGACACATTCTCTGTGCACGCCGATCATGGCGGTATTTGGCGCTGAGGATGGCGTTCGTGAGCTGGATGATCCGGATTGGACATTTGAGCCTATTTCCGTTTTTGAAGTTTTTAAGGACGGCGGATATCTGGAACCCGGCACGGTGATAAACTCCAATGTCTTTACACTGGCGGATGACGCTACGCTGCATTGCGAAGTCTACCGTCGGAGAGACGACAACTATTACGACAGAACCTATATTTCCCGGCAAGGAACCACCTTCACGGTTCCTGCGGAGGCCAATGAGCATTACGAGCAAGATACATATCATGTAGAGTATTTTGCCACGGCCCCCGACGGAACGGTATATGAGGGCATGTCCAGGTCCTTCAATCCCTATCCGGAAGGTGTGCTGGTGTATGTAGACAGCGGCAGATCGGATCAGATCTGCGACGAAAGTGCGCTGCATAAGTATGTGCCCATCAGCGGAGCAAAAACCAATATTTTTGTTCCCAACACCATGGCTTTGTACTACAATGGTACGCTGTATACCACGGATGCCTATTACGCATCCAAACGCCTCAAGGTCGATTGGTACACCAATACGGTGAAGAGCTACGAAGGCGCGACCAAGCACTCCAGCAACACAATCTCCTTCAACGCAGCACCGGATACCTTGGGCGAGCACTATATTTATTGCGTGGTGTACGCCTCGGATTTCAGCTATACCAGCGAGATTTTTACCTATACCGTCATTGACCCCACTACGTTGACGGCGAACTTGTATTCTATTTCCAGCGACGGAATGCTGTATCAGGTTTTCTCCAGTGACGAAAAAGTGGTCATTCCCGAAACCATCAACGGCATTACGGTCAAGAGCATCGGCGGTTCGGCTTTTGCAACCGATTACTACGGCAAAGACCGTTGCCCCAACATGACAGAACTGATCCTGCCGGATACGGTGGAACGGCTGTATTCCTTTTCGATTCCCCGTTCCCTGACCTATGTGGACATCGGTGACGGCATCAAGTATCTGGATCATAACTGGGGCGAGGTGCCGGAACTGACCATTACGGATACCATGGAGAAAATCTGGTTCTCTAATGTGGAGACACTGAACGTTGAATCCGTGGAGGCACTGGACAAGCTAAGCCAGTTTGTGGAGTATTATCTGTATGGCAGTCTGTCGGTGGGTAAATTGGTGCTGCCGGAAGGCCTGGAGATCATCGGTCAGGGTGGCCTGGACTTTGAACTGAGCGTGGATGAATTGGTCCTGCCCAGCACCCTGCGGGTATTCAAGCCTGTGAAGCCTGTATTTGTCCGAAACAACATGGTACTGCCCGAAAATCTGGAAGTGTTCGACGCGGGTGTGAACATCGATGAGTGGGGCTATATTTCCATGAATTTTGAATACGGTGGCGATACGCTGGTATTCCCCGAAAACCTGACAACCTTGGGTTATCTTGGCAGACTGTACAACATGACCCAGCCGCCGCTGCCTGAGGGCGTTATGCCCGGTGAATTTGCATTCTTTGGCAGTGCTATTGAGAGCTATACCGTGCCTGCGGATATGACTGTGATTCCCAAATATCTGTTTGCACGGTCTTCCTTGACGGAAATCGTGATTCCCGATGGTGTTACAGAAATCGGCGAGGGTGCCTTTGCCGACTGCGGCAATCTGGAGCGCATTGTGATTCCTGCGTCTGTTACGAAAATCGGCAAGAACGCATTCCAAAATTGTTATTCTCTGCGAGAAGTCATCATCGAAGGCGTAGTGGAGTCCATCGGAGCCTATGCGTTCCAGGACTGTGGTAGCCTGGAAACCATTGAAATCCAGGATGGCCTGAAGCGCATTGAAGATGGTGTCTTTACCGGATGCTATGGCATTACTTCTCTGGATTTCCTGCCGGACAGCGTTTCCTATATCGGCAACAATGCTTTCCGCTATAGCGGCTTGATGGGTCATATCACTCTGCCCGAGGGCGTGCTGTCCATCGGCTACAATGTGTTTGAAGGCACCGGCATAGAGACCATCGTTCTCAACAGCCGGCTTAGAGATATCGGCGACAAGGCCTTCTACGGCACCTATATCACCGAGATCACCATTCCGGACAGTGTGGTACGCATTGGCCGTAGAGCCTTTATGTATGTGCCGCTGGAGAAAGTGACCTTTGGCGAGAATGTTGAGTTTATCGGTGCATACGCCTTCTACGGCACTTACCTCACCGCGTTCCAAATTCCTGCCAAGCTCACAAAACTGCTGGCAGGTGTAATTGCAGATACCCAAATCACCGAGATCAATTTGGATGCAGAAGGCATTGGTACCATTACCTATGTTGGCCCCTTTGCATTCAGCGACACCGGCATCCAGCGCATCGTCTTCCCTGAAACCGTAACTTACATTGGTCGGGGTGTGTGCTGGAACTGCTGGAATTTGGAAACCGTGGTACTACCCAGCCAAATTTCCGTCATTCGCGACCGTTCTTTTGCCGGCTGCGATGCCCTTTTGAGCGTGCAGATCACCGCTCCGCTGGAGCGGGTGGATGAGATGGCCTTTGCATATTGCTCACAGCTGAATGGCATCACCTTGCCGGATAGCTTGCGGATCGTGGGCAACAGAGCCTTTATGGAATGTTATAGCCTTGAGATCGAAAAGCTGCCCGCATCCCTGATCTACATCGAGGACTTTGCTTTCAACGGAACCAAGTTGCAGATTGCAGAGCTGGGCGAAAAGGTGATTTATGTAGGCAAGGGCGCCTTCAAAGATTGTGTCGAGTTGCAATCTGTGGTACTCAATGAAGGCTTGCTGACCATTGAAGCCAGCGCCTTTGAGGGCTGTGTATTGCTTACCGAACTGGAAATTCCGGACACTGTGGAAAAGGTGGGCGATTACTTTATCAACGGCACTGCTATTGAAATAATCGAACTGCCGGACGGCCTGCGTTTCATTCCTTACTTTGCAGGCAATACGGTGATCCGGGAGGTCATCTGTCCTTCTAATCAGATCCAGTTCCTGTGGGCCAAGACCTTTGAAGGTTGCACCAGCCTGGAGATTGCGGATGTTTATTCCGGCGAGAGAATCGGATACGATTGCTTCAAGGGCTGCGTTTCCCTAAAATATTTCCACGCTTACTATAAGACAACGCTCATTGGCGACAGTGCCTTCGAAGGCTGTGCCGCCATGCAGCTGATTACCTTTGGCGGAGAAGATTCCCAGCTGGAAACTATCGGCGAAAAGGCCTTCTCCGGCTGCGTTGGTATCACCGAACTAAAGCTGCCCAAGACGCTGCGGACGATCGGTAGCAGAGCCTTTGAAAGAACATCCATTACCTCCATCATCGTTCCTTCTCTGGTGCAATCTATCGGTACCGGCCCGATCTATACGGAAATGGGCGTTTTAAGTGGCTATGGCGACAGCTGCTTCTACGATTGCCCCGAGTTGCAAAAAATTGTGTTTGTGGATCGGGATGGCGCTTTTCTGCCGATTTATTCCTTTGCGGAGTACTGCCCCAAGCTGGCAGAAGTGTATTTGCCGTCGTCTGTTGGTTGGATGTGTCACTATAATGGCTTCGACGATAGTTATTTCGACCGCGTAAACGAATTCGATTATACAAACTATTATCAAGCCATGCTGCCCGGCTACGTCCCGACAAAATACTATCGCTATGGCGTGCATGACCAGGATCAGGATTGGGATGAGGAAGAATACTACTACTATTCCATTTACAAGCCGGGCGATACCGTCTACGTAAGACCTTTTTCGGACGACTATACTCAGTGGGTTGACTATCTGGAATACCTCTATGAGAAAGCCGCTGAATATCAGGAAGCGGGCTTGGGTCAGTTGAATTTCCCCACCAAAGAGGAGTATATCAAACCCCTGACAGAACTGAATAATTTTGGCATCACCGTTATGGCAGGGGAAGAAGATATTTCCGACAAAGTACAGATCAATTGGTATGTGAACTGGCTGGAAGACAACGTGTTGACCACCGGTGCGCTACTCAACGGCTCTGCATGGATCTGTGATATCTTCCGCTATCGTTTCACGGTCACTTTGGATGAAAGCTATGCCTTTGACTACATGGATTATGCATCGGAGGAGTTTGTGCTGCAATCCACCATGGAAGGCCAGCGAATTGTTATCAATCTCCAAAAGCGGGATAAGGGAACTGTGGAGATCAACCTGCCCGAAAATCTGAAGAATGATCCCACCATGCGTGTCGTGGCGTACCAGACCCAGAGCAATCTGCTCCGGGAGCTGGAAACTCAGGTCATTGACGGCAAGATCACGCTGCAGGTGGCACCCTCTGCCAATCTGCTGGTCTATGCGTTCTGCGACGGCTACTACAAGTTCACCGGTGCGGTGGATTCTATGGAGATTCAAAACGCCATAGATACGGATTCTGCTCACGTGCTGGATATCACTATGACGGCACTGCCTAAGTCCGGCACCTTTAGCGCTAAGTTCAATATCCATGACGTTTTGCCGGAGGGCGAAATCACGGCAGCTATGCTGGAAAGCTTCGACGGCATTTCCGTGGAGATCCGCAATGAAACCCAGGGAACGGTTTGCACTAATTACGTTCTGCAATATCCCTATATTATCATCAAAGACTATGAAACATTCTTTGAACTGTCCGATTTGCTGACCGTTACCGTCACTCCCGACGCGTCGCTGGAAATGTACGGCTTTACAGCCGTTCTGAATCCTGGTAATCAAGAGGAATACGGCACTACGGACGGCACACTTGCCAAGTATGGTGCATTGTACATTACGCCCACGCTTCCCAAGGAAAGCAAGAGCAAAAAAGCAGTGGTGCAGGTGTTTAATGTTCTCGGTGACCGTTGCTCCATTGATGTGGTGGACAGCGGAGAGCTTCTGATTCGTCGCTTTGCAGATGGAAAATACACCGTAACCGTCAGCGAGCAGAATTATTTCCTCAACGCGGTGGACCGCCTGCTACAATTTACCTCCTGCGGCTGGACTGCCGGGGAAGATTACCACAAAGAAACTGTGGAGTTGACAGCCCCCTGCTGCAAGGAGCTGGCGATGGATGTCCCCTTGGCTCCCGAGGCCAGCTTCCTGATGAAGGAAAAACCCACGGCACGCAAGGAATATAAAGTGTTTAGCCAGTGGTGGAATTACAATTGGCCGTACTATACCACGGTAGAATTTGATATAACGCTGGATACACAATACAATCTGCAAAATACCCAGCTGGTGCTGAGCTTCCCTGCGGATCTGGAAATGTTCCATATTTCTATTAAGGGTCGGGAACCGGGACATCAGATGACTTATGACCGGAAGTATTATTCCGACGATGGTCAAACTGTTTATTACGAGTATCCCCTCAATGATCTGGCACAGCTGGGAGGCCGTGTGCAACTGTACCTCTGCCTGCGCTACCAGGATGATGTGATCTCTTACGAGCAGATCAAGGATCAGTACTGCGTTGCTACCATTCTCACCGACGCTACGGTGGATGGTGTGGTGGGACGGCATTATGTACCTGCCGGCTCTGTCAGCATGATGGATGATCAGATGCTGTCGTTCATGGTGAATGTTGAACATTCTCCCACGGTATCCAAGCGGAAAAATATCGCAGCATCGGTCACCGCGCCTGCCGGCTCGGAAATTGAGCTATACGCAGACGGCGTGCTGGTGGCGCAGGGCAAGGCCAATTATACAGGACTTGCGGTTATGCGCTATGATGTGCCCTTTGACTGGATTTGGTGGGAATACGAAGTTTACGCAGTGGTACGCATTGGAAACTCGGACTTTACATACACCACAGAACCTGTCAGCGTGGAATTCAACGAGGACCTGGCATCGCCGGTGGAAATCGTGGGTACCGTTGAAATCGTGGATGATGAGACGAAGGCTCTGGTCTATCCCAATGTGTATGACACGGAAAACCGGATCTCCGTTAATTTCCAAACAGGCGACAGAACGAATATCAAAATGCAATCCGTCCTGGATGATACGGAAGGAAAGACCTATACCGTCTATGAAACCTTCCGGGTCAAATTTGACCGCAGCAACGAGGCTGGTAACAGAAATGTAGCCATCGTCATTCGTTACACAGATGAATTTGGAAACGAGAAAGAGGAATATCTGTGGGCCGATTACGACGCTGAAAGTGACACCTTTATTGCGGAAAAGACCATTTCCCATGTCACCTATGATCCTGCTAAGCTTCTGCAGACCCTACAGCTGCCCACCCATATGGGTGTGGAATGGGATACCAGTGTGAACACCCTCGGTATCGTGCTGATGCCGGGTCAGATCCAGGCGCTGGCAGAAAAATTGAACGATGCCTACGAGCACCCCTTCGTGAGTATGTTCGGCACGGAGCTGACCTTGGCGGATGTATTGGATGTCATGAAGGATCCGGTTACCACCAATCCTCTTTTCCCGTATTTGCCCGCCCAGATGCAGGCAGATATGCTCAGTGATTATCAAGTAGTGATGGAAACCCAGAGCCTTTATAGCCACGTTTTCACCAAAGCTTTCGGGTTCCGGATTACCGATATGTCTACGGAGGATTATCTTACCTTGGTGTCTGCTGGAAAATCCGGCACCATTGACGAAAATGTGACTGCCGCAGAGTTGCTGGCTGAGGGGTATATTGAGATCCCTGTCTACGGACAGGATGCCGGTGTCTTTATGTTCAGCGGCGAAAACCGTTTCGAGGTTTACGATTTCAGTTCCAATTGCCACATGGTCTACGATGCCACTTCCTGGATGGAAGTGATCCAATCCTACATGCCAAAGCAGCCGGTGATGATGTATGCCACCAGACCTCTGTCGGAGGGAGAAGAAAATTCCGAATCCCTGAGCAAATATGTTGCCGGAATAAACGACCAGTATGTTGCCGATGTCATCGACAGAACTTACGAACAGTATAAGTCTATGGAAGAGTTTTTCGATAGTGCATTTATCGAAGGTATAAACGATGCTATAGAGTACATTGCTGAGTACTACGATGAAAGTTGGACGAGCTATATGTTCGGCGTCAATAATCCCGTGCTGAACTCTATGACAGAAGCCGCTGCAAAGGCCTTGTCCTGGGCCAAGGACCTTCCTGGTTTGAATACTTTGGATTGGGATTGGGATCAGGATCGACTGATCAACCAGTACCTGAACGCTGATGGCTTGCCTTGCGCCGAGTTGACACCGGAGGGACAGCAGATGCTGGCCGACAGCAATCTTACCTCGCTTTCCTATGTTTTGACGGAGCTTACAGAATTAGGAGCAGATGCGGTGGCACCCATTGTTGGTGGTATGCTTGAAAAACAAGCGGGACAATATCTGTTCAAGGAGTATACAACGCCGTCCTACTCCAACGAAAGACTTTTGGAGTTTTATTACAATAATTTGGATATGGCCAGCTTAAACGGAACAACGATCACTATGACAGGTGATGCGTTTAAAGCTGCTGACAGTGATGGGTATATTCAATATATGGTCGATCAGGGTACGCTCAAGGACAACAAAATTTATGATGTAAATAACCCAGATAACCTAATCGCAGTACACTTGGAGTCTAATATTAAAGGCAT
>JAZNHQ010000234.1:0-19532 GCA_045577035.1 Faecousia sp.
TTTAAGCGGATTTCTTGATCCGCTTACTTGTCATGCCCAAATTACGTAAAAAGGTGCATCCACGGCAAATTCGCTGCAGATGCACCTTCGTTATTACGCATGTGTCCCTGTTACTATACCACTAACTTAATGGCATTGCTCTTTTGAGACAGCCACTTTCTAATTATGGTTTTTCCATGATGGTGATCGATATATCTCCTGTGTCGGTTTCGATTTTGCACTTGCCACCAGTAATGGATTCCGGGACACGAATATCTCCTGTGGAGCTTTTGCATATGAAAACCTTCTCCGTAAGCAAAGATCCTGTTACATCTCCGGTATCCGTTTCTACAAAAATGGATGCGCTGTCACAATCCGTAAATTTTACATCACCGGTGTCAGTCTCGATGGACATTTTGTTTTCGGTGATTACACTTTTCAATGTGACATCTCCGGTATCGGTAATGACTTGCAAATATTGACAGTTTACATCCGTCAAGCGGATATTTCCCGTATCAGTCCGAACAGAAATGGTTTCATAGATCGCTGACGGTAAATATACGGTAACCTTGGGACTGCCCAAGAAAACCCCAATATAATCGTGCCATTTTCTGGTGTCCTTTCTTTGAATACGCAGGGTGTCACCGCTGACAGTAACCTGATGACTGAAGCTTTCTCCGTCTTTGCAAATAACCTTGCAGTTTCCGTCCTGGGAGGGAATGAATTCCACATCTGTAATATCGGAGGAAATGAAGATCCTACTAAAAGGCTTGCTGATATCATAGGTATGGTTCGTGTATTGTTCTGTGCTGAGCCTGGTAAAGTCGAAATTTACAGCAGAAAATGCACAGACAAATACAATACCGCCTGCTAAAATAAAGCATAGGGCGCAGATCAGCCAAATTTTTGTTTTTGCAGCCATTATGCATTCCTCCTTCGCGCGATCAGCGATTTTATCAAAAGAATGATTTGTCTGTAGCACCAGAGCGTTCCCTTTACTGTGAGTTTGCTTACCATGACCATCAGAATGGTGAGGCCAATACAAACCAGTGCGGCGCCAAGCAAACAGAAAGCCGGGATGGTATTACCCAGGGTAAGATGTATGATGCCGCTTATGATGCCTCCAATTGCGCAGCCGCCGATGGCAAAGCTGACAGCCCATAGGATTATGATCGTGGAAAGGATGACTACTACCAGCGAGAAGATCGAAGAGACGACGCCAATCAAAATGGATCCCCAAACGGGAGCACCAATAATCAATAGCACAATGGCCCACAGGGGCAGGGAATAGCTGCGTTTAGCTTCTTCCTTGATAATATTCTTTAGGGGCGTATCAGACTTGATCTGAGCAGCGATATCGTCTACAGAGCCGATTCGCTGAACAGCTTCCTCCTGGCTCAATCCCTCTTCTACAAGATCGTCGATCATCTCATCGTAGAAAGCCAGCTGCTCATCTACTTCTTGCGAGGGGATACCGGATAGTGCTTTTTGCAATTTATCAAGGAATTCCTGTTTATCCATGGTCATTCTCCTTTGTCACAAAACGGTATATAGATAAGATCTCGTTCCATTCTTCCTTAAACTCTGCGATACGGTTACGCCCAAGTGGGGTGATGTGATAGTATTTACGCAGTCTGCCATTGTGTTCCACAGTGTGGACAGTAAGCATCTGCGCCGTTTCCAAACGCTTTAGGATGGTGTAGAGTGTTGATTCCGATAATTCAATATATGGCTTCATATCCTTGATGATCTGATAACCATAGGAATCCTGGTTTTTGATGGCGGCCAGAACGCATACATCCAAAAGTCCTCGTTTCAATTGAATATCCATATGATACCTCCTGTTGCATAATACATCGTAACACGAAGTATAGGGTTTGTCAACACCGGGATTTGTAATGGACAGGAATGTTTAGTAAAAAAGTACCGATTCAAGATCCAGGTGGACTTTGAATCGGCACTTTTTATGTCATGCTACCAGCCACTTGTGTTTTTCTACGCTGTACATGGGAATAAAGGGCAACAGAATAGGAACGGTCCTAATGTATTTCTGATACTCGGAGTCGTTGCCGTAATTCTTGTTCTGACGGATCTCAAGACGGCGTGCGCCGCTGAACATTACATAGATAATGCCAATATAGCCCACAGCGATGACGATCCACTGTCCCCAATGGGTGACGCCACCGATGGCGCTCACCAGTACGCCTGTCCAGAAAACCATCTCACCTAAGTAGTTGGGGCAGCGAACCAAACGGTACAGGCCGGTGTCAACAAATCGTTTGGGGTTGACCTTTTTGGCGTCGTTCTTCTGGATATCTGCGGCGGTCTCCAGGGTTAGACCGCAGAACATAATCGCGGCACCGATATATGTCCAAAGATTGGTGCCTGCAAATACATGCAGCCGATAGAAAATACCGGAAACCTGGGTTACATACAGGAGGGCACAAGTGACCCAAATGGCGATCTTGACCCCAAAGAGAACGGTTTTACCGTCCTTGATCTCACCGGTCATATTCTTTTTGTAGGATTTGCTTTTCAGTTCTCGAAATGCCAGATAGCCGCCAAGTCGCAGACCATACAGGATCAGAAGGGTGCAGCAAATGATGGTGCCGGGGGTCAAGGTCTGCCGGAATAGAATCAGCATCAAAAGGCCTTCGCCGGCAATCGAGAAACCATAGCCCAGGGAAATAAACCAAACATAGTTCTTAAAGCCAATGGCACTGATAAGCATGGCTGCGGCAAAGAGCAACCAAAGATTTGTAGGAAATACCATACAATATGCTCCTTATATTTTATTATTGCCCATCTAAGTATTTCTGAATTTCATCTATTCTGCGAAGGGCGGTCTGCCGACCAATCTCATAAACCTGGCGCAGTTTATCCGGATCTTTTTCTGTTCTGCTAATAGGTAACGCCTGAGCAGGGCGGATCACAAGTGTATCTCCGGCGCGCTCCTGTTGAGCAATTAATTCCAAAGTGGCATTGTAATGAACATGCCGGGTAGCAATTGCCTGAACGAGCTTGGGATAACGCCGATAATACAGCTTCATCAATCCGAAGGCGCTACTGCGTTTCTTGCGGAAGCCATCCGGTTGGGTAAGAATGACGACATTTCTGTCATACCCGATCTTTTGAAAAAACTGAAGAGGGATCGAATCGGCAAGGGCACCATCCAATAGCTTTTTTCCTTCTATTTCCACAAACTGGGAAACCAAAGGCATGGATGCTGATGCCCGGATCCATTCAAAAGCGTGGTCGTTGCGATTCTCAAATTTATGATATACCGCTTTGCCGGTTTCCACATCCGTACACACCACATAGAATTCCATAGGATTGCTTTCGAAGGTATCAAAATCAAAAATATCGTATTTTAGAGGGACATCCTCATAGCAGAATTTCTTGCTGTAATAGTTTCCGGTTTTAAGCAGTACACCAAAGCCGCCATATCGTTTGTCCCGGCAAAATCGTGTGTTGTAGCGGATCACACGGCCGATTTGCTTTGATTTGTAGTTGCAGCCAAAGCAGGCACCGGCGGATACACCGATTGCGCCGTCAAAGCTGATGCCATGTTCCATCAGAACATCGATCACACCCGCGGTGAACATTCCGCGCATGGCACCGCTTTCCATAATCAAGCCCTTTTTCATACTTACTTCGCCACATAGTTTTCCCGCTCCAAAAGCTCCTTGCCTTGCTGGGAAATGATCCAGTTGTACAGGATTCTTGCAGGGGCGTCCTGGGGCAGATCCTTGGGAATTGCCACATAGAAATCGTTTACCAAAGTATATTTGCCTGTAGCAATATTTTCGTTAGTAGGCTCAATGCCGTCTACCCAGAGGATTTTAGATCTGTCAAGCTTATCGCTTTCCATATTTGTCAGATAGTAGTAAACGGTATAGCCCAGAGAGTCTTCGGCATTGTCGTAGTCTGCAATAGCTTCGAGCAACCCGATCATAGTTTCGATCTGCTTATCCTTGGGCGGCTCTACCAGCTGATCACCCAGGTTAATTAGTTTATCGAATAAGGTGTGGCTGCCGCTGTCCCGATTGCGCTGATATGCAGCAATTTGGGCATCATTGCCACCAAGCTGACTCCAATTTGTGATACTGCCGGAATAAACTCCCTTGATCTGTTCGGTGGTGATATTCTGCACAGGGTTTTCGTTGCTGCAGATAAATACTAACGCATCGGCACCGATTGCAGTGATTTCCCATTCAAAGCCTTTCGATTTGGCGTATTCGATCGCTTCTTCCGAAGGCTCGTATGCCAATAACACCTCGATCTCACCGTCAATAAACTGTCTGTATTTTTCGGTGGTTGAGCCTTCCCAAATGAGGGGGTCAATAGCGCCCTCCCGGGGAATGTCCAGTACGGTTGCGGTCAAGGCCTGGCCATAGGGCTTTAGGGCAAGAGATCCGCCTACGATGGGAAAATTCTCTTCTGTGAATACATAATTGCCTACAGGCTGCGCGTTTTGGCCTTTACTCGCATTGCCGGAGCAGCCAAAGAGTGTAAGCGCAAAGACAGCAATCAGTACAACACTAATTGTTTTTTTCATGGCTATACCTCCTTAATCGGTTTCGTTGTTTCGGATTCTCATAAGCATGGATAGCTGTGGATCATAATTGTATGTGTAAATATCATCGGTGCAGCCTAAGTAGATATCCTCTCCCAAATCGAAGAATCTGTAGTCTGTCAAGTCTATAAAAACAGGCTTGCCGGTTGCAATATCCAGAATATTGTGGTAGGTTTCCGCATAATCCACATTACTATCTGATTCAACACAGCGCTTAATAATATAGCCGCTTTTGTCCCAGAAATAGACCTGGTCGCCCACATCTCCCTGGACTTGCGACCAAAGCTTTTGGAAGTCTTGGAATGAGTACACGCAGAATAACTGGGTGTCGTCCATCCAGTTGCCTTTGGTGAAGGAGAAAAACTCGTCATTAATCTTATTTGGCGAGCCGATGCCATCCAGTGTGCCAACAGTGTTGCCGTCATAATCCACGATGTAAGTATTCGTTCCGTCGTCACAGTAGAAATACTCGGTATCGTAAAAACGGGATGTGACCTTACGGCCGTCTTCCTTGCGCGTTAATGTCAGTCCTGTAAATACATCGGTATAAGTGGAGATGTATTCACCTTGTAGCGCGTTATACGCAGAGTGTTCCAAATAAACCCTGTCGTTGTTGGTGCGAATGTACTGATCCTGCGCTACCTCACCGTCAATCGTTGCGATCTCATTACCGGAAAGATCAAAAATAAAATAATCAAAGCCATTGGATGCAATGTAGTATTCATCGCTTTTATATAGCTCTTGATAGATAGGGGAGACGAGCCATTGGCCCTGGGTGGTTAGCAGACCGTATAGCCCGTCGCTGTTTCGCGCAGAGGCTTTACCGTTTTCAAATGGTGAATGTGCCTCAATTCCGGGAAAAGCAATTTTGCCGTTTGCATTTACATAAAGGCTTTCGTATTGGTACTGATAGTAATCTGTAAAGAAGTCTAAGATGATATACCCATCCTGGAAGCCCTCGGTGCTGTTGACGGTACAATTTTGAAACGCAAACAGTTTGTTGGCATTTAGATCGTAAAAGGTCACTACTGGGCCGCCGGTCTGCGTTGTGTAGTTCACCTGGCTGTAGTCTGTGGTGATCACATATCCATCGCTCCAGGCGCTTAAGTCACAGTAAACATTGCCCTCGATCATCATGACCCAAGAGCCGTCGGAATTACACATGAGCCGTTTGGTGACGGTCTCCTCATCATCCTTGTTCTGATAGAGGGAAAGCAGGTATTCTCCGTCCGGACAATGCTCTATGTAGACTCCGTCATAGACCGCATCTACAATGATCTCACCGCTTTGCGTCATTAGACCGTATTTGGCGTAGCGCATGGTTTCGTCTGACCATTGACCGGTCTCGAAGTCCACAAGGTGATATTGATTGAAACTTCCTACAAAAGGAATCAGCTTTCCGTAATCACCGCCGGGAGCCAAGTCCTCACGGGTTTCGGGATATCTGCGTGTGTATACAAGATCGTCTACATAGTCACCAATTTCCGGAAGCTGATTCAGCATAAAATAAGGTGTGTCACTTTGCATTTGGGGTGTTTGGGTTGCAGTGAATATTTCACAGCCGGCTATGGAAACCATGAGAGCCAAAACCAGTGTGAGAATAATCAATCGTCTTAAGCGAAAGGTCATGAATATCCCCCCTTAATTAAGATTATAAATCACACGGCGTATTTGTCAATGACCGCGGTAGGAGATTATGCCAAATTACCCCGTAATGGAATTGGTAACGGCGGTTTTCTACGGTGAAGATTTTAGGAAAGTGCTTGAATAATTGGTGTACATATGTTAATATTTTAAACATAAATTGAGCTTTTACGAAAGGAAACGGAAAAATGAGAAAGTTTCTTGCGATTCTGATTTGCCGCATGGCAACCTTTGTGGGAAAGCTGGTCGGTAAAGGCACCAGCATGCCCGGTAAAATTGCACTGAAGGTTTGCCCGGATATTCTAAAACGGATACAGAAACCGAAAACGATCGTAGCTGTTACGGGCAGTAACGGTAAGACCTCAACGGTTGAAATGATTGCCTCTGTTCTAATAGCCAGTGGGAAAACGGTAGCTTACAATGCGGAAGGCTCGAACCAAATTGAAGGTGTCACAACATTGATTCTAAACTCCTGCACATGGGGCGGCAAGATGAAGCAGGATGTTTTGCTCATTGAATCGGACGAGCGTTATACCAAGTTTACATTTAAGTGGTTCCATCCGACGCACTATGTGATTACCAATTTGTATCGAGACCAGCTGACGAGAAATGCACATCCTGAATGGGTCTTTGATGCTATTAAAGAGAGTGTGTTTGACGACACAAAGCTGATTCTGAACGCCGATGATCCCATGGTTTCCCTTTTTGGACAAGGCAGGGATAATGTCGTATGGTTTGGCCTTGATCACTGCGAAACAGATACGCAGACCTTTATGGGGGCATATCATGATTTCCGCTATTGTCCTGTTTGCGCACAGCCAATGGAGTATGATTATTATCATTTTAATCATGTGGGTAATTACCACTGCACAAGCTGTGATTTTAAGCGTCAGGATACCGCTTACGCGGTTACGGACATCGATCTTGCGAATAGCCAGATCACCCTTTGTGGAAAACATAAGATTCAGCTTGCGTTTAAGAGTATTTATAATATTTACAACATCTTGGCAACCTACACGCTGTGCTCGCTCATTGGAATTGACGGCGGCAAAGTGGCGGAGATTACAAGCAATTATATTTTGAAAAACGGTCGCTACATTGAATTTATCCTTGGCAGCCATGAGGGAACATTTTTAATATCCAAGCACGAAAACTCTGTTTCCTATGATATGTCGTTACGGTATGCTGTTTCTCAGAATGAAAAATGCAGTGTTATGGTGATTGTTGATGCGGTCAGCCGTAAGTATTTTACCAGTGAGACATCATGGCTGTGGGATATTCATTTTGATTGGCTGAATTCTGATTGTGTGGAAAAAGTCTATTTGTGTGGCAAGTATTGTAACGATCTTGCTCTGCGTTTGGCGTTTACCAATGTTCCGCAGAACAAAATAATTGTTATGGATGATATTTCTCAAGCCTGCGAGCAGATCAAGAATAACGGCGACGAGTATTTATATGCAGTGACCTGCTTCTCTGACCGTGCGAAATTCCTGTCCTGCGTGACGGTAAAGTGAGGTGCAAAATGGAAGTAAAGATTTTGCATATCTATGAAGATGTGATGAACCTATATGGCGAATATGCCAATATTTGCGTATTGGAAAAGTATTTAAAGGATCTTGGTCATGAAGTGAAGGTGGATAAGCTCTCGCTTTATGATGAGAAGGATATTTCCGGGTATGACTTTTATTACATGGGGTCCGGCACAGAAAGCAAGCAAAAGCTTGCCCTTATGCAGTTGAAAAAGTACGCCGAAACATTGAATAACGCTTGCAAAGCAGGAAAGGTAATGCTTTTTACAGGTAATAGCTTTGAGCTTTTAGGCGCAAAAATTGTTGATGCAGACGGAAATGCCCATGAAGCGTTGCAGCTTGCTGACTTTGTGACTACGCAAAGCAAAAAACGCATTGTTTGTGATGCGCTTGCAGTGTTTGATAATGAGATGTTGGTTGGATTTATCAACAAGTGCAGCAAAACAAGCGGCGTTGAGCATCCTTTGTTTTCTATGAAAATGGGATTTGGCAATGAAATAGACCGAGGCGATGAAGGATTCTGCTTAAATAATTGCTTCGGTACCCATTTGACAGGCCCGATTTTGGTAAAGAATCCCATGATGCTGAAAAAGATAGCCCGTTTGCTGGTTGGTTCGATTGACGAAACAGTGAATTACGAGTATATGGAGCGAAGCTATCAAACCACGGTGGAAGCCCTGCAAAAACGATTAAGTGAAGAGAAATAAAAATGCACCTCGCCTTTTGCAAAATTGCAAGAGACGAGGTGCTATGTTTATGTAAAAGTTCTGCTTATTTCAAAGCTAGGCCGTCGTGGAATGCCTGACCAACTTTTTCTCCCAAAACCAGATAGTGATGGTTCATGGAATCGTAGGTGATGGGCTGAAGCTTGGCAACATCTACTTTGCCGTTTTCTCCCAGGACGGATTCATCAGCACAAACATTGATGATTTCACCAACCAGACGGCAGCTTTCGGGATCGTAGGAGATCAGCTTGCACTCCACAGCCATAGGCAGTTCGTCGATCAGAGGAGCATCCACAAATTCAAATTTTTTAGCGTGGAATCCGGCTTTGGCGAATTTATCCGGCTCTTTGCTGCCGGAAACCATGCCCACATAATCACAGGCGGCCATATACTTGGCAGTTGCCATGGATACGGTAAAAGCTTTCCGTGCCAGGATGTTTTCCGTGGTCTTGTGGTCTTCGCTAACGCAGATAGAGATCTCCTTTTCTTCGCTGATGCCGCCCCAGGCAGCATTCATGGCGTTGGGGGTGCCGTCTTCATTGTAAGTGCCGATAATGTACACCGGCATGGGGTAGCACATAGGCTTTGCTCCGAAATTCTTTCTCATAATCGTTCCTCCCGTTATTATTCATATCTTGCGTTGTGTACTGATAAATCTTCGCTTTGCGGATAACCTGCTTTGAACTTATCAACCAGATCTTTATCTTTGCTGATGAATAATGTCAAAGAGGAATCCCAGGGGACGACCTCTATGGATGCCAATGGGTGCTGCATAGATATGGGGTTGTGCCAAAAGCCAGTATACCCATCTGCATCAGGGTGAGGATATTCCAATACTTTTTCTAGGGGGATATCCTTTTCAAAACCGGAAAGAACAGCCCAGATCCATTGGATGTGCTGTCCTTGCACAATGGCAGTCAACTCATCGCCGTTAATCCAGCAATATCCTTGCTGTAAGTATTCATCTTCAACTCGGTTTGAGATATTACATTCGCACGCAGTAATCAGCCAATTGTAATTCAATTGGGCGTTGTCGATGACATCGAAAAGCTTAGGGAGATAAGTATAGAATTTTTCGCCTTTTGCATTTATAGCTCCATATACCATAGCACATATCCTCCGTTTCTGCATCTATTATAACGCAATTACCATAGTCGTTGCAAGTAGAGTTTTTGCGTGTTATAATGAAAACAAAGACGTGAGATTATGGCGACGAGTAAAGAATATTTGTCATTTATCCTGGATCAGCTGTCGATGCTTGACGGTATCACACATCGCTCTATGATGGGTGAGTATATGATTTACCATCACGGCAAAGTGGCGGCATACCTTTGCGATGACCGCCTATTGGTGAAGATTTTGCCCAGCACATCCAGGTTGTTGCCAGATGCCAGAAAAGAGCCGCCTTATGAGGGCGCAAAGGATATGCTTCTGGTGGAAAATGTGGATGACCGGGAGTTCCTGAAAGCACTTTTTGAAGCTATGTATCCGGAATTCCCCGAGTCGAAGAAAAAGAGGAATGGTTGATAATATGAAACTGACCAAAGATCAGGTGCAGAAGGACTTGAACACTCTGCCTGCACATTACAAAACCGGGGATGTGGATCGGTTAATTCGGCAGTATGTAAAGTAAAAAGCGGATGTGTGCAGATAGGTGAGGCTTGGCTGATTGCGGAGTTGGCTGTCCATGAGCCTGAAACGGTATATGCGTGGATGCAGAAAAACGATCTGAAATACAATATTAACGGCAAGGCTATTCAGAAGATCTGTGATTCTTTCCGAATTACAGATGAATGGAAAACGGAATTTAAGAAACTGCGCTCTATGCTGAGGAAGAGGTAATAATATGGAACTCTACGAGTATTTCAAGAGCCTGGTGGACCAGGATACAAGTGCGGTGGTGATTTGCGATACCGCCCACAAGATCATCTATATGAATCCGGTTGCCTGTCAGCGGTACAGCAAATACGGTGGGCAGGCGCTGCTTGGCAAGAATTTGCTGGATTGCCATAACCGCAGGTCGGCAGAATTGATAAGACAGGTACTAGACTGGTTTCGCGTTGTCCCTACCAACAACCGTGTGCATACCTACTACAACGAGAAGGAAAACAAGGATGTGTACATGATCGCCTTGCGTGATGCCCGGGGAGAACTGATCGGTTATTACGAAAAGCACGAGTACCGGGACCGGGATATGACACCACTGTACGACTATGACTAAGGATTTTAGTTACCTTTGAATTCTAACTTCCCAAACTTGCGGACGGAACTAGTGAGATAAAATGAAACAGCCGATGAGGTTTCCCGGGATTCCTCATCGGCTGTTTTTATAAATACTGCTGGTTAAGATTTGGGAGAAACAGAAGGCAGGTTGCCCAGATTGTTGTTTTCGCTTCCATCGGGGATGGATTTCAGATACTCGGTTTCTCCACGGTGGGCGATGCCCACGCCGGCGATCTGCCCCTGCTTTGCCATATTTACTGCCTGCTTTTTTTCCACAACTGTGTTGTCAGACAGCTGATAACCGGTGATCCTGCCATCTTGCTTGACCAGACCAACAATCCGCTTTGCATTTGCATTCGCCTGGGGGATCTGATCCAATGTTTGTTTAACAAGTTCTTCTCCGTTCATCTTTCATCACTCCTCGGACATAGTTTCTGTCCTTGGTTTGATAATATACAGAATCCTTTCGACTTCCTATTTAAACAAAAAATGCAGGCATGGCATTAAGCCATACCTGCGTTTTTGAATTGTTTTGATAATAATGATACGGTTTCAAATAGTTTCATTTGGTTTCACTCAAAAAATGAAACTATTAAACGGGAAGTGAAACTCTCTTTTGGGACTGAAACTATGCTAATCAGCTTGTCAAATTGGAATTTATTTAATAGATAACAATTTGTCTCTTATCTTTAAACATGCTTCAATATGCATAATCCAATGTCTTGAAAACGGCATCTGAATCAATCCTTTTACATCTTTTCCACACCAATAATCAATTAACCAATATGCATTTTCGTCAGTACTTACCACATTGAGTGTCTCCAATTGTTTTCTTCTATCATCGGATATTTTTTCTTTTATATCACTATATGTGAGAGTCTTTAAAATATGTGTTGTAGATTCATCAACATCAGCAATATAATTATACAGTTCTTCAATAGACAGCTTCTTGGAAAACTCTCCGATTTCTTCTTTTACAAGTTCATTTGCAGTTGTAATAATCGGAGATTTTATGCGTCTTTGATAATCGCCCATAAAGAAAATTTGCTCATCATTTGCAATAAGCGAATGTGCTACAATATCCTCTATACGAAAGATATGCCACAAGGAATATGCAATCGTTTTGTTATGATAACCTTTGGCATTCATATAAGGCATAGCACAAAAATCAGCATCCGACAGTTCATTCCTAAACTGCATAATTTGTTCCATAAGGTTTCTCCGAAGTTCTAATAATGTATCTATACCCGTTGCAAAAGTATCTTTTCTCTTAATTTGTAATTGTAAGGTCTTATTCATTTCTGACCATTCTTTATTCATAAATTAGCACCTCACTAAATTCTTACTTATCTCTTCGACCTATTCAAGTTTGTCGAATAGATTGTATCAAATTGCTGTGCAAATATCAACCAATATAGAAAAAGCACGATGGTTTCGTATCAAAACCATCGTGCTAATTTGGTCCGAGTGGCGAGACTCGAACTCGCGGCATCCTGGTCCCAAACCAGGCGCCCTACCAACTGGGCCACACCCGGATATTAAGTTAAAGGAAAATGCTCGTTGTGGTCAAATATGTGGTCAAGGAAATTCTACCACATTTTTGCCCAACTTTCAACGGAAGTAATCAGGGGTAATTGCGAAGTTAAAGGGGAGAAAACAACATTTGGAGCAGTCGAACCAATTTAGTGTTCCAGCTCCCAAACCAGGCGCCCTACCAACTGGGCCACACCCGGATTGCTGGTATTATATACCATCGGGCATAAAAAAGCAATCATAAATTCTGTGCAGATGGTGAAAAATTCACTGGCATGACCGATGGCAGGGGAAATATGGCCGTTTGCATTGATTTTTCACATTTTCTGAATTTCTATGATAAGATTTCCCTATGGGCAAGTGGATCAGGCAATATTTGAGAAATGGCATAATTGGTTGACGCAGGGAGGTGTTTTCGGTATAATAGAAGCTAAACAATAGTTCCATAGGAGGATCCTGTATGAGAGGAATTCCGTCACTGATTACGGATATCAGAAAAAAAGTATTTACTGAGGTTGCCCGGATGGCATACTCCGGCAAGGGTTATGAGGGTGTGGACGATCTGCCTTACATAATCGTACCCGGAGACCAACCGCTACACCGGGAATCTGTTTTTCTGGAGCGTGCCATTGCCAGTGAGCGTGTGCGGTTGGCCATGGGCTTGAATATTAACCCCATTCAGACCCGGCATATGATGACCGAGGGCATGGACGAGGCTGCCATTGCGGAGCAGTATTATAAACCGCCTTTGATCAATATTATTCCCTATGCTTGCCACGCATGTCCCACCAATCAGTACAAGGTTAGCAATTATTGCCAAAACTGTCTGGCGGCTTCCTGCCGTAAGGTTTGCCCCAGGGATGCTATTACCGTACGCAATAACCGTTCCTATATTGACTTGGATAAATGCATTCGCTGCGGCAAATGCGCCAAGGCATGTCCCTATAATGCCATTGTCCATTTGGAACGCCCCTGTGCCAGTGCCTGCGGTATGGATGCCATTGTGTCCGATGAGCATGGCAGAGCTACCATCAACCAGGATAAGTGTGTAGCCTGCGGCCAGTGTTTGGTCAGCTGTCCCTTTGGTGCCATTGTGGACAAGGGTCAGATCTTCCAGGTGATTCAGTCTATCCTGCAGGGAGATAAGGTTATTGCCATCGTTGCCCCTGCGTTTATTGGTCAGTTTGGCAAGCACTCCACGCCCGGTAAATTCATTGCGGCCATGAAGCAGCTTGGCTTTGAGCGTATTGTAGAGGTGGCAGTGGGTGCAGATCTTTGCACCATCGAGGAAGCAAAGGACTTTGTGGAAAAAGTGCCTGAGAAGCAGGATTATATGCTGACATCCTGCTGCCCGGCGTGGCATTCCATGGTACACAAGCTGTTCCCTGGTGAGTCCGATAAAATCTCCATGACACTGACACCGATGGTATTTACCGCCCGGCTGATGAAGAAGAAATATCCCGGCTGCAAGGTGGTGTTTGTAGGCCCCTGCGCCGCAAAGAAGTTGGAGGCTATTCGCGAGGACATTCGTTCCGATGTGGACTTTGTGCTGACCTTTGAAGAACTGCAGGGCATGTTCGAGGCCAAGGAGATCAATTTTGAAACTATCGAGCCTATGGATGACCTGAATGAGGCTTCTGCCGCTGGCCGTGGTTTTGCGGTGTCCGGCGGTGTTGCCAAGGCTGTGGAGAATATGATCCACAAGACCGATCCTGACATGGAAGTGAAAACTGCCCGTGCAGAGGGTCTGCGTGAGTGCCGTAAGCTAATGACCTTGGCCAAGGCGGGTAAGTATAAAGGCTACCTGATGGAGGGCATGGCCTGTCCAGGTGGTTGTGTAGCCGGTGCAGGTACATTGTTACCCGTGGAGCTGGCATCCACGGTGGTGGGCCGTTATCAGAACGAAGCGGAAAAGGGGAGTCCCCTGGAAAGCAAATATAAGGATCTGGGCAAAAGCCTGGAAGAATAAGGATTATGAGTATTATTGAAATTAAAAATCTGAATAAAAGCTACGGCGATGTAAAGGCTGTGCGGGACTTAAGCTTCCGGGTAAAGGAAGGGGAGCTGTTTGCCTTTTTGGGTGTAAACGGTGCCGGTAAGTCCACCACCATTAACATTATGTGTGGGCAGCTGTCCAAGGATAGCGGCAGCGTTACCATTGACGGTGCGGATTTGGATCGAGACCCTAATCGTATTAAATGCCAGTTGGGCGTTGTGTTTCAGAATTCTGTGTTGGATGCACCCTTGAGTGTCTATGACAACCTGAAAAGTCGTGCAGCTCTTTATGGCATCGCAGGCCCTGCGTTTGACCAGAGACTGGCGGAGTTGGCTAAGCTGTTGGATTTTGAGGATCTGCTGAAACGGCCGGTAGGGAAGCTGTCCGGCGGTCAGCGCAGAAGAATTGACATTGCCCGTGCATTGCTGAATCATCCCAAGGTGCTGATTTTGGATGAGCCGACCACAGGCTTGGACCCGCAAACCCGAAAGACTTTGTGGAATGTGATTTCCGATCTTCGGAAGAATGAAAAGCTGACGGTCTTTTTGACCACCCATTATATGGAAGAGGCTGCGGAAGCAGATTATGTGGTTGTTTTGGATTCCGGCAGTATCTGTGCAGAAGGCACGCCCCTGGAACTGAAAAATGCCTACACCAGGGACTGCATTACCCTGTACGGTGTGGACGAAAAGACGGTCAAAGATTTGGGCGTGGAGTATGAGGCCATCCGGGATGCGTACCGCATCTTTGTGCCCAATACCGCCAAGGCCACGGAGTTGATCGTCAACAATCCCGGTGTGTTCGCCGATTATGAGATCACCAAGGGCAAAATGGATGATGTGTTCCTGAATGTGACCGGCAAAAAGCTGGAAGGGGGCGCGGCGAAATGAGTACGACGATTGCGCTGATTAAAAGAAATATTAAGCTTTATTTCAAAGATAAGGGAATGTTCTTTACATCCCTGATCACGCCGCTGATTCTGCTGGTGCTGTATGCCACCTTTCTGGGGAATGTTTATAAGGAGTCCTTTCTGGCAGGTTTCCCGGAAGGAATTACAATTCCTGAGAAGCTGATCAATGGCATGGTGGCAGGGCAGCTGATGTCTTCGATTTTGGCGGTTTCCTGTGTAACCGTAGCGTTTTGCTCCAATTTTCTCATGGTACAGGACAAAGCCAACGGCAGTATTAAAGACCTGCGTATCTCGCCGGTAAAGTCCTCGGTGCTGTCTGTAAGCTACTATGTGGCCTCGCTGATTTCGACCATGATCGTCTGCCTGGTGGCAACCGGTATTTGCCTTGCCTACGTGGCGGCGGTAGGTTGGTATTTGTCCATGGCAGATGTGCTGTATCTGATTTTGGATGTGGTGCTTCTGGTGCTTTTCGGCACGGCTCTTTCCTCTGTGATCAATTACTTCCTGTCCACTCAAGGGCAGATCTCTGCTGTGGGCTCTATTATTAGTGCAGGCTACGGATTTATTTGTGGTGCCTATATGCCTATTTCCTCTTTTGGAGATGGGATGCAAAAGGCGGTCATGTTCCTGCCCGGCACCTATGGTACATCCCTGGTGCGTGCCCACTCTATGCGTGGCTCTTTGGCGGAACTGGGGAAACAGGGGATTCCGGCGGAAATCATCAAATCCATTGCCGATTCCATCGACCGAAACCTATATTTCTTCGGAGATCAGGTCAGCATTCCTGTGATGTATGCCATCCTGGGCGGCGTGACTGCGCTGCTTATCGGTGTATACATTCTGATGAATGCAATGAAAAAGAAATATTGATTTGAAAACGGCTGTCATCCTGAGCGTAGCCCAGTCGAAGGATCTTTGTATCTATATGGTGCGAAGATTCTTTGTCGCTGTGGCTCCTCAGAATGACAGTATTTTTATATTGACAAACGCACTCTAATGTGTTAGAGTATAATTGCTCTAACGGATTAGAGGAGGATTAAATATGGAAACACCCAAGGTTTTTGAAAGTGAATATCGGTTTTGTCTGATTTTATGGGAGCATGAGCCTGTTCGCAGCAGCGAGCTGGTGGCTCTGTGCCAGGCGCATTTGGGCTGGAAGCCCACCACCACCTATACGGTGATCAAGCGGCTGTCCGAGCGGGGAGTGCTCAAAAACGAGAATTCTGTGGTAACTTCTTTGGTTTCCAAGGATGCGGTACAGGCAGCGGAGCTGAACGAAATGGTGGAAAAGACCTTTGAGGGGTCACTGCCTGCCTTTGTGGCTGCCTTTACCAAGCATCAGAAGATTTCCAGTGAAGAAATCGACGAATTACAGGCTATGATCGACCGTTACCGGAAAGGGGAATCCCTATGAGCGGCTTGTTTCTGCGGATTGTCAATATGAGCATTTCCGCCTGCTGGATTCTGCTTGCGGTTTTGCTGCTGCGTTTCGTCCTGAGAAAAGCGCCTAAATGGATCATGGTGCTGCTTTGGGGTTTGGTTGCGCTACGCCTGGTATGTCCGTTTTTTATGGAGAGTAAGCTGAGCCTGGTACCCAGTTCGGAAGCGGTGAGTCCTACGATTATGACGGACAACCCACCGCAAATACATACGGGTATTGCGTATTTTAACAGCAGTATCAATCCGGTGATCAGTGAAAGCTTTGCACCGTCGCCTGAAACAAGTATAAATTCTTTGCAGATTTGGATTCCGGTATTGGCTGTGGTATGGCTGTTAGGCTTAGCGCTTATGCTTGCCTATATGGCCTTTAGCTACTGGCGTCTGCGTAGACGAATGGGAACGGCTGTCCGCCATGGTGAGAATATTTATCAGAGTGAGCGGGTACAAGCGCCCTTTGTGCTGGGCATCATTAAGCCCATAATCTATCTTCCGTTTCATATTAATGAACAGGACTTGCCCCATGTGATTGCCCACGAAAAAGCCCATATCCGCCGCAAGGATCACTGGTGGAAACCGTTGGGCTATATATTACTGTCGCTGCACTGGTTTAATCCGCTGATGTGGCTGGGCTATGTGCTGCTATGCCGGGATATTGAACTTGCCTGTGATGAAAAGGTGATCATGGAGCTGGGGATTGAGGAAAGGGCGGACTATTCCCAAGCTTTGCTGTCTTGCAGTGTTCGCCGCCATAGTATTTCCGCTTGCCCTCTGGCCTTTGGTGAGGGGAGTGTAAAAAGGAGAGTGAAATCTGTGCTAAACTATAAAAAGCCTGCGTTTTGGATTCTGATAATCGCCATTATAGCTATAATTGGACTTGCGGTTTTTTTCTTGACCGACCCTGTGGATCATGAGAAACCGGATGCCACTGAACCATCTGCAGAGGATTTCTCAACTACACCGGACTCTACAGAACCCTCTACTGAACCCTCTACTGAACCCTCTACAGAACTGATGCAGCCTATCGTCCTGGTGGATTTGGGGAAATTGAAGAAAAAATATCCGATGTACTTTGGTTTGCCCACAGATAAGGGCCTGGAGATTTATGTATGGCAGATGGCTAAGGATTCCTATTCCTGTGCGCTGCTTTCTGGAAAAGAGCTTCCGCACACCCAGGAAGATCTGTGGGATTATCATAAATCCGCTGCGTCTATAGATGAAATGAGAGCCATTGTTTACAGCTATGAGCTAGATCAGGATATGGTATCGATCATTCCAATTCAGATGCCCTATTCCAGCTATGCGTACACTATTGATGATGCATATATTGCAAGTCTTGAAACTCTGTTTTGGGAGGGCTATCCAACTCCGCCCATTTCCCATTACGGCACTGTTATAGATTCTGCTACCTTTGATATTGACGGTGATGGTATAGAGGAACAGTGCAGTATTGGCTATGGTCCTACTTCTGGGTTGTTTACCATTGTTATTTCTGCATGGGAAAATGGTACACTGGAGTATTATAATATTTTTAATGGCCCTCATGGAATGCCGCACTTTGTAGAAACCAATGGAAAAGTAACACTTTGGTTGGAAACAAACGGTAACGTATCTCGTCAACTGATGTACGAAATTGAAACAAAGAATGGCAATATTGTTCTGACTCCATTCGGCGGGCAAACTCCGTCCTGGAGTTATTGGGGGATGCAAGGTGTTGAACAGAAGCTGGGAATACTGACAGATGAATATGGAAATATTCTTAAGGTTATTTCTATCCCAGAGTATATTGGATAAAAAATAAATGGCGGGTGATTTTTGCAAAAAAGTCATCCGCCCCTTTTATTTAGGAAAGGAATATGATATAATAAACCTTATAAGATTTGGAAGGAGGTCTTGCTATGGACAAGTTTCAGTTGGTATCGCCTTACAAGGCAACAGGCGATCAGCCGGAGGCTATTAAAAAGCTGACACAGGGCGTGAATTTGGGACTGCGTGAGCAGGTTTTGCTGGGTGTTACCGGTTCCGGTAAGACCTTTACCATGGCGTCGGTTATTGAAAAAGTAAACAAGCCCACGTTGGTTTTGGCGCACAATAAGACCCTGGCTGCCCAGCTTTGCTCAGAGTTCCGGGAATTTTTTCCCAATAATGCGGTGGAGTATTTTATATCCTACTATGACTATTATCAGCCGGAGGCGTATATTGCTCACACGGATACCTACATTGAGAAGGATTCTTCCGTCAACGAGGAAATTGACCGGCTGCGGCACAGTGCCACCTCTGCGCTGTTTGAGCGGCGGGATGTGATTGTTGTTTCCTCGGTCAGCTGTCTGTATGGACTGGGTGACCCCATTGATTATCGCAGCATGGTGATCTCTTTGCGAGTAGGTCAGCAGCGCCCTTTGGACGATATTTTGAAAAAGCTGACGGAGATTCGCTACGAGCGTAATGATATTGACTTTTCCCGTAACAAGTTCCGTGTTCGTGGAGATACTTTGGAGGTTTATCCCGCTTACTGGGCTGGAAGAGCCATCCGTGTGGAATTCTTTGGGGATGAGGTTGACCGCATCAGCGAGATCAATGCTGTATCCGGTATGGTGGAGCGTTATCTTGATCATGTGGCCATTTATCCTGCCAGCCATTATGTGGCGTCCCGGGAAAAACTGGAGCGAGCTATGGCGGAGATCCGCAAGGAGTGCGATCAGCAGGTAGAATTCTTCCGCAGCCAGGACAAGCTGCTGGAAGCCCAGAGAATTGCCCAGCGCACAGCTTATGATTTGGAAATGTTAACGGAAATCGGTTTTTGCACCGGCATTGAGAACTATTCCCGGGTCATTCAGGGAAGAGAACCGGGTACACCGCCTACCACGCTGCTGGATTATTTTCCCGATGATTTTCTGTTATTTGTGGACGAGAGCCATGTGACACTGCCCCAGTGCAGAGCTATGTATGCCGGTGACCGCAGCCGCAAGGATGCTTTAGT
>JAZNHQ010000235.1:0-7813 GCA_045577035.1 Faecousia sp.
CCCGCGGGCGGCAGATTGCCGCCCCTACGATGTAGATTATAAGAATGTTAGAAAAAACTTGAATTTGTCTAACTGTTACGCACCGCACCAATGCCTCCCCTGTGTAAGGGGAGGTGGGCAAAATCTTTGATTTTGCTCGGAGGGGTTGTCAATCCCCCAGTCAAAAATCAGAGATTTTTGACAGCCCCCTTTACACAAGGGGGCCTTTGCGCACCGCCGCAACAGAGCGATAAATAGTTGAAAGCCGGGGCTGCTTCTGCAGCCCCGGCGGTGTTTATTCGTATTTTTCTGCCAGCTCCTGGAAGAATTCCACACCCTTAAGCAGCACCTGCTCGTCAAACCGGAAATCATCCGTATGCAGAGCCGGGGTGTTGCCTATGCCCAGGAAGAAGAACATACCGGGCAGATTCTTCTGATACCAGGAAAAATCCTCCGTGACCATACTGGGGGCTTTCAGCTCCTCAAATTTCACCAGGCTCTTGACCTTCTTGTACAGCTTGGAAGGATTCATCACCGGGGGATCACCCTCGTTCATATACACGGATACGGTGCAGCCGGTGCTGTTTTCCACCTCCTTGGCAATGGACACCAGTCCTGCCCGTAGGGAATAGAATACATCATCCTGGAATGCACGGAGCGTACCCTCCATGCGGGTGCTGCCGGAGATCACATTGCCTGCGGTGCCGCTTTCCATCTTGCCGAATTTCAGCAGGCGGAACACGCTCTTGGGCAGTGCGCCCTCCATGGCCATGGCTCTGCGGTAGAACATGACACCGGCGGCCATGGCATCCAAGCCCTGCTTGGCCTTGACCACATGGGCGGGACGGCCAACGATATCCACCCGCACCTCACAGGCACGGCTCATCATCTCATTGCAGCGGCTGGCGATCACATTTTCCGTCAGCTCCGGCCACAGGGACAGGCCGAAAATGGCTTCTACACGGTACTTCTTGAAAATGCCGGTGCCGCACATATCCCGGGCACCGCCGGTGGTCTCCGATGCGGGCTGGAACACCAGCAGCACATTGCGGTTTAATTCCTTTTTCTCATTCAGACGGCGAGCCAGCTCCAACAGGATGGCCATGTGGCCGTCATGGCCGCAGGCGTGCATCCGTCCGGGGTTCCGGGAGAAATAGGGCAGGCCGGTATTTTCAAAAATGGGCAGTGCGTCCATGCCGCTGCGGAAAGCAATGGCCTTTTCCGCACCAAAGTCAAACCAGGCGCACACCGCACCCTCCATGGGCGAAAATACATGGCAGCTCAGCGGTGCCAGCTGCTCCTGAATATAGCGGACAGTCTGCGGCAAATACCGATCCAGCTCCGGGATCTGGTGAAGCGCCTGTCTGTCTTTAAAGATCTGCATAAGCTCCCCTCCTGAGGATCATTTTCTCTTATTATAGAACATTTCCCCTGCCCTGTCAATTTCACCGGGAATTATTTTCACAAAACCGCCGGAGCGGAATATCTTGGAATGAGCGGCAACCGCTGCTCCAAAATTAAATTCGGAGGTATTCATTATGTATAACAACGGTTTCTGTGGTGGCAACATCTGCTGGATCATCATCCTGCTGATCCTGTTCTGCAACTGTGGCGGCAACACCCTGTGCGGCGGTAACGATCGCTGCGGCGACAACTGCGGCTGCTGCTAAAAAACCAAGGGGTGCCCACGGGCACCCCTTTTCAAGTTTCAATTTATGGCACAGTCTTATATGGCTCCCTCTGATGAGGGAGCTGTCAATTGCCGATTTGAGGCAATTGACTGAGGGAGAGAAAAAAACCTTGATTTTACTACCCCTCAGTCCAAAATCAAAGATTTTGGACAGCTCCCCTGACAAGGGGAGCCGAGGGTGCGGTGCAACAATGAACAGAACGATAAATAGGAATTTAGTATTCTCTTACTACTGCTTTGACCAGACCGATGATCTCTGCCTCTGTGCCGTCGATTGGCTCGTAGGCATCATTTTCCGGCATGAGCCAAACCTGTCCGTTCCTACGGCGCAGGCGCTTGACTGTGGCTTCATCCCCGATCCGGGCAACCACGATCTGACCGTCGTCGGCATTTTGCTGGGGACGCACCACCACCAGGTCGCCGCTTAGAATACCGGCGCCCAGCATACTGTCACCCCGCACACGCAGACCAAAGCAGTTGGGATCACCCTCCCAGTGCATAGTGCCCTCTTGATTCTCCACCGCCAAAATAGGCACACCGGCGGTGACCACGCCAACCACAGGGATCTGTCCCGGACGGCGGGCAACCACAATGGCTCTTTTCCGGCCTTTGCCGCCGGGGGCAAGAAGCAGGCCCTTTTCCTGCAGCTGCTGAAGCTGATAGCTCACAGACGCTGTGGAGCGTAGACCCACTGCCGCACCGATCTCCCGCACAGACGGGGCATAACCGTTCTCCTGCATGAAGCTATTCACAAATTCCATAATCAGCTGGGATTTATTACTGGTTCTTGCCATGGGACAACCTCCATTTATTTTTTCTGTATTATAGCACATTTGAACGAAAAAGCAAAGGTTTTTTTATGCTTGACAGGATTTTTCTATGTTGTTATAATGTTTCTGACAATTGAATGACCTATTCCGTGGCAGGCATGGCGTATGGCTGTGTCTGCTGAACAAGATAATCGGGTGAGAATCCCGAACGGTACCGCCGCTGTAAAGTCTCAGATGCACTATTTGGTGAAAACCGGTCACTGGAAGCAATTCCGGGAAGGCTGTAGTGCATTGCGGGAAGCACCTCCCACAAAGACTAAGTCAGAAGACCTACGGATTGGTTTTTTCAGCATTCCCTGCGCGCTATGGGGAATGTATTGTCGCGGAAAACCGCCCGCGGCATCCTGTACAGGATGCCGGGGTATTTTTGATTTCAGGAGGAAAAATTATGAGTAAAAACAAGAAAATCATTTTGGCCGCCATTGCATTCGTGGCAGTGGTAGCAGTATTCCTGACGGTGTATTTCGTGACCAGGCCTGAGGGTACTGCAGGCGAAAAAACCTTCACCGTCACCGTAGTACACGCAAACGGCGAAGAAAACAAATTCACCATCACTTCCAGCGAAGAGTTCCTGGCACACGCTCTGATCGAAGAGGGTATTATCACCGATGAGGGCATCGAAACCGGTATGTACAACACCGTGGACGGCGAAACCGCCCTGTGGGATCCGGATCAGGCCTACTGGAGCTTCTATGTGGATGGCGAGTATGCCATGCAGGGCATGAACACCACCCCCATCGTAGACGGCGCAAGCTACAAGCTGGAATACACATCCGGTAACTATGGCGGATAAAAAACTTTCCGTTCAGCAAATCGCCCTGTTCGGTGTGCTGGGAGCCTTGACATTTGGTGCTAAATTCGTCATGAGCATACTCCCCAACATTGAGCCTGTTTCCTTAATGGTCATGGTCTACGCCGTGGTCATGGGCAGAAAGGCGCTCTATCCCATCTATATTTATGTGATATTGGAGATCCTGGTATACGGCCTGGGTACATGGAACATTAACTATCTGTACATCTGGGCGATCCTGTGGCTGTTGGCGCTGTGCTTCAAAAAAATGCAGCATCCTCTGGCCTGGGCAATGCTCAGCGGTACATTTGGGTTATTTTTCGGTCTGCTGTGCACCCCGGTAGATGTATTCATTGGTGGTGTTCCCTACGCCTTTGCCAAGTGGATCTCCGGGCTGAGCTTTGATCTGCTGCACTGCGCAGGCAATTTCGTTATTGCCCTGCTGCTATTCGTGCCCATGCGCACCCTGCTGACGAAACTTTATAAAAACATATAAAAACCAGGTCTGTTTCCTCAGAAACAGACCTGGCATTTTTATGCATTCATATCCAGCTGGATCTCCGGCTTCTTGCCGCGCTCCATAAGCATACGCACGGTACTCTCCGGTGCTGCGCCGTGATTGACGATGGCATCCACCGCCTCTACGATGGGCATTTCCACACCGTACTTCTCTTTCAGACGCATGGCAGCAGGCAGGGCATTCAGACCCTCCACCACCATACCAACCTGGCGGGTGGCTTCCTCTACAGAAACACCCTGTCCCAGCAGCATACCGCAGCGGTTATTACGGCTGTGGATACTGGTGGCAGTGACGATCAGATCGCCAATACCGGCAAGGCCGCCAAAGGTGCGCTCATCACACCCCATGGCAGTACCCAGGCGGGCAATTTCTGCCATACCCCGAGTGATCAGAGCAGCCTTGGTGTTATCGCCATAGCCCAGGCCTACGGAAATACCCGCAGCCAGGGCGATCACATTTTTCAAAGCACCGCTCAGCTCCACACCCAGCACATCAGTGTTGGTGTACACACGCATGCAGGTGCCCCAGAACACAGACTGCACATACTCTGCAGCCTTTTGATCCTCACAGGCAGAAACAATGGTGGTAGGCAGATCCTTTGCCACTTCCTCCGCATGGGTGGGGCCGGACAGGGCCACCAGCTTGACGGTAGGATTCTTCAGCTCATCGGCAATGATCTGAGTCATGGTATAGTAGGTATTTGCTTCCACGCCCTTTGCCACATCCACGATCACCTGACCGTCGGGAATATGGGGTGCAGCCTTGGCAGCGGTGGAGCGCACAAAGGGAGAGGGCACTGCAAACAGCAGCACATCCTTATCCTTGCACACCTGGGCAATGTCCTTGGTAAAGTCCAGGCTGTCCGGAATGATCATGCCCGGCAGATTGGGATGACGGCGGGTAGCAGACATGTCGTCGATCTCCTGCTCGATGGCAGACCAGACCTGCACATAATGACCGTTATTGCAAAGCATCCGGGCCAGGGCTATGCCCCAGGTACCGGCGCCCAATACGCCAATTTTCTTCATGGTAAATACCAATCCTTCTACAGTAGTCGCCTTATTATATCCTAAAAAATCGCCTGTGTCAAACCATCCATGGCGAATTTACAAAAAGTTTCCTTACTCGATAATATAGGCGGCGGTGATCAGACCGTAATAGGCGGTGTGGAAGTCGCCTTCGTTGGCGGTGCCGGGGGCGTAGTAGCGCTCAAAGCTCTGACGGTCGATGGCGGACAGCTCCTGATCCTGCTTGTAGATCACCTTGCACTCCAGAGTCAAGGGCAGCTCCTTGATGCCGGGAACCGATACGGTCTGTCCTTCCTCAAGAGTCAGCCCCAAATGGGCGATCTTGTCCAGATCCCGTCCGGATTTTGTGCCGCAGACGGACAGAATATTCTTATCAAATTCTCCCATGGGCACATTGATGGTAAACTCACCGTTTTTATCCAGCATGGACTTGGTATGGCGGCTCTGGCGCACAAACACGTTGCAAAGGGGCTTGCCCCATTCGATGCCCAAAGTACCCCAGCCAATGGTCATGGTATTCACCTTGCCGTCAGCCTTGGTGGTCAGCAATACGCCCTTGCCGGTCTGCTCCAGGATCTTCCCGGCATAGTCCCAAACATTGATTTCCCTTTTCATAGCATGTCCTCCCAAAACTCAGATAACACTATTATTCTACGCATCCCCAGGAATACAGATTCCTATTTATTGTTCTGTTCAATCAACCGCACAACCTAAAAAGCGCGTCATTGCGAACCAGTGACCGAGTCACTGGTGTAGCAATCTCCAATGTTGGTTTTCGTAAGAAACTAAAAAAGAAGTAACATTTACTGCGGGGATTGCCACGCCAGTGTGCGCACTGGCTCGCAATGACAGAAGTTGAGTACGGAGCGAATAACCAACAGAGCGATAAATTGGAACTTGGATCACTTGTGGAAATTCAAAGTCACATTGCCGGCTTCGTCATAGGAAACGGTCTGCTTGTCCATATTCAAATTGTCCACATAGGCAAAGTACTCAGCAAAACTAGAGAAAGTAGGTGTATAATTTGCCACGATGGCCTTGGCCTTTTCGCCGCCGTTCGCCAACAGAACGCCCAATGCCTGCACCTGCCACTTGGCAGACTCCACGCAGGCAGATTCCGGGTCGCAGATCTGATAGTCCACGCCGTGAGCCTTGCCCGTAGAGCCGCCCATGTTGGGATGGATAGCAGGCATGACCGCACACATATCGCCCAGGTCGGAGCAGCCACTGCTCCAGCCGGAGGGACTGTACTCAAAGGTAACGCCGCTATTCTGGGCAGCCTGGCGGAACACATCCACATAATCGGGAGTATAATTCCGGGGCCAGTAGCCGGGCATATCATTGATCTGTACCTTGGCGCCCATGGCAGCCGCACTGGCAGAAATGGCTCGGTTGATCTTTTCGTTGGCATCGGCAACGGCTTCCATATTGGCACCGCGCACATAGCTTTCCACGGTCACCCTGTCGGGAATGGCGTTCACTGAACCGCCGCCGAAGGTGATAATGGGATGTACACGGATGTGATCCTTATCCTGGAAGGTTTCACGCAGAGAGTTAATGGCGTTCAGGGCCAAATTGGCAGCATACAGGGCATTGATGCCCTTATGGGGAGCGCCGCCGGCGTGGGCAGACACACCCTCAAAGGTTACGGTCTTTGCGACCAGGCCATTAGAGCCACCATTACAGGTACCCACATGGGACGCACCACCTGCCAGAGTGTGGATCATAAAGCACAGATCTACACCGTCCAGCAGACCTCTGTGCAGGAATTCCGGCTTGCCGCCCAAATACTTAATGATTCCCTGGCTACGCAGGCCCAGGCGGTAGTCGATCTCGATCATCTCCTCCGCAGGCACTGCCACCAGGCGGATCTTACCGGACAGGCCATCCAATGCGCCGGGCTCCTTCAGAGCCGCCGCAATGCCCACCAGGGCTGCGCACTGGGCGCAGTGACCGCAGGCGTGAACAGCACCGGTCTCGGGGTCTGCATCGGGATGCTCCGGAATAATCAGGGCATCCAGCTCCGCAAATACCGCCACCGTAGGGCCGGCACGGCCGGTGTCCAGATCCGCAATAAAGCCGGGGATGTTCCCCGCAGGGGTGATGGTGTAACCCAGCTTTTCAAAAATATCTGCCAAATACTGATGGGTCTTCCACTCCCGGTAGCCGCTTTCCGGATGCTTCCAAATATGATCATTGGTATCCAAAATCAGCTGACGGTGTTTTTCCACAAAAGCATTGTACTTTTCCATAATCTATCTCCTATTCCAAATAAAAGATTTATACGCCCATTGTACTCTCTTTCACCCCAAAAAGCAACCGCCATTGAAAATTTGAATAACTGCAAATTCCTATTTGAAGCGCAAGGGCGCTTCACCCCAATACGCGTTTACTCTGGGTGGTAATCTTTATTGCCCATACCCGCCCGATAACGAAACAGCTCAGAAATCATAAGGGTTTTCTGGCAAAAAGATACCGGGCGGGTAAGGGAAGTAACGATGATTGCCATGGGTAAATGCGTATTGTCCGGCCGTACTACGGCCCGATAAATTGAAATTTGTTCGTATTCCATCTCGACAAAAAGGGGTTGAATTTTTTAATAGGCTTTGCTATAATACCCACACATACGCAGGGTTCGTATATCGGTAATACAACGGCTTCCCAAGCCGTGAAGGCGGGTTCGATTCCCGTACCCTGCTCCAGAAAAGAACCCACATTTGTCTACGACAAGTGTGGGTTCTTTTCAACTAAATCCGTCCTATCGGACGGGATAAATCCCACTTTCGTGGGATGAAATCACTTCGTGATGAAATCCGACTTCGTCGGTAGATAAGGACGGATTTAATTTCATCTGCGAAGCAGATTTCATCCGAGTTTACTCGGATTTCATCGCGCTTTGCGCGATTTCATTGAAATATCCGAGGATTTACAATATAATCAGTTAACAAATAAGAATATGTTGCACACATCTTTATT
>JAZNHQ010000236.1:0-6871 GCA_045577035.1 Faecousia sp.
GAATCCAAACATTTCGCCGTTCCTCACCCGTCAGCTTCGCTGACACCTGTTTTTAAGGAGCGATTGCCCCCGGCAATCGACTATTGATAATTCGCTGCGCTCTGCAGCACTCCCCGGGAGAGGGGATGGGTGCAATGCATCTTCAAACAGAACGATAAATTGGAATTTTACCTTTTTACAGGTAAAATCTGTACTTTGTTTCTTGTGTTTTGTACATGAGTATTGTATCCTAAAAATAGAAATCGTATCCGGGAGGGATATTCTGTGAAAAAATGGATGTTTTTATTGCTGGCCCTATGTATATGCGCCGGTCTTTTCCTGTCCGCGCCCCAGGCCCAGGCCGCAGAGCATACAAATCATTGCACCTGCGGCGGCAATGTGCGCACAGGCAATCACACCTGCAGCAATGTAACCTGGGAGGCACTGACTACGAGCACCGTGCTGGAAAACGGTGGGCACTACTATCTGCAAAAGAACATTGCCCGTTCTGTGGTAATCTCTGACGGCATGGAGATTTCCATTTGTCTGAACGGCTTTCATTTGTATGCAGGCATCCCTCTGAAGGTTTCCAACGGTGAGGTGAATATTTGCAACTGTCAAAATGCCGGTCGCCTTTATTCCACTGCCAACAAGCTTACAGAAGGCAGTACGGTGATCGTCAGTGACACCGGCACCTTGAATCTGTATAGCGGCAAAATCAGCGGAGCCGCCAATAACAATAATTTCATCCGCTGTGTGGAAGTCAATGGCGGCACATTCAACATGTACGGCGGTCAGATCGCAGACGGCATATCTGACGAGAACTCCCTTAACGACCCCAACCCGGGCTACGGTGGCAATGTGTATGTTCACAGCAACGGTTGCTACACCATGTACGGCGGTGCCATCAGCGGCGGCAAGGCCTCTGTAACCATTGATGGTGCAACCACCGGCTGTGGCGGCAACCTCTACGGTGATTCCTCCAGCACCATTTCCATCCTGGGCGGCGTTATAGAAAACGGAACCGCTGTCAATGGCGGCAATCTATACAGCAAGGGCATCGTGACCCTGGACGGCGCTACCATCACCGGCGGTATTGCTTACAAGTACCGGGGCAATGTGTATATTAACGGCACAGTGGATCTGTCCAAAAATACCGTCAGCGGTGGCATAGCAGATGGTAAACCGGAAACCGTGCAGCTTCTGCGAGATGGCGTACATTTGGTTTCTGATCACACCTCCATTTATGCCGCTGTAAACAAAATGTGGAAGGATGCTGCGCCTGAAACACTGCATCTGCAGCTTTCCGGCGATATCACAGAAACAAACACTTTTACCCAGGACATCTACATGGACCTGAACGGTCACAATCTTTCCGGAATCACTGTTTCCGGCACATTCTACGGCATGGATACCGCGCAAACCCCCGGCAAGCTGACCTGTACTTTGAACGGCGGTCAGATTCTGGGTATTGGAGATTACTTTGCCGTGCCGGAAGACAGCGGTGTTTACAGCTTCCATTCTATAGCGGCCACTGTCACCCATATTTCCATCACCCCCGCCAATGCGGCCATGGGCTACAAGACCCAACTGTACCTTGCGGATTCCATTCTGGAACGCGTGACACAGTTCGGCTATGATATGTGGCTGGAGGGACATTCTGTGTGCAGCTACTCCAAGCCCATTGACCAATGTGGCACTGAGTTTTCCCTGCGGCTTACAAACATACTGTCCCCCAACTATACCCAGGAAGCCAATGCCATCAATGTGGACACCCCCATCCACGCAAGACCTTTTGTGATCCTGGACAACGGCACAAAGCTTTGCCTTACAGAGGCATCCTACAGCTTCCATGATGCTTTGGAAGGTGCGGATAACATTTATAGCACCTATAGCCAAACCCAAAAGGATGCGCTTAGAGCCCTCTTCAAGGAATACTATTACCTGATCAAATACTGGCATGTGGAAAACTTCCACCATATCCTAAACGATGGAACATGGTCCGAGATCAGCAGCAAGGGCGTCCTTGCCTTGATCCGGCAAAAAAATTACAACGGTTCTTATGTGCTGTCTGAAGATGTGGATTTAGAAAACAATACCATCACCTTACAAGAAGGTCATGACCTGACGATCTGTTTGAGAGGTCACAACATCACCGGTGCAAAACAGCTGTTCCGTGTTGAAGGCGGTACGCTGACCATTTGTGACTGCCACTATGGCGGCAATACCCCTGGCACGCTTACCAGTACTCTGTCCGGCGAGAGCGGTGTTTTCGCACCGGTCGCACAGCTGACAGACAGCGGTGTTATGAATCTTTACGGCGGTCAGCTTAAGGGTCAGAACCTGGTTCGTTCTGCCGGCGTAGTGGCAGTTGGCCACCAAACAAAAGAAAGCAATGCTACCTTCAACATGTACAGCGGCAGCATTTCCGACGGCATTGCCGATTATAACGGCGGTCTTGTGGCCGTATGGCATGGCTCTACCATGAATATGTACGGCGGCGCTCTGTACAACGGCCAATGCAACGGCGATGGCGGCGGCATCGTCATTCGTGACGGAAGCGTTGTCAACCTGTACGGCGGTCAGATCTATAACTGCTCTTCCGCAAACAACGGCGGCGGCATTTGGTCCACTAAAGGTGGAAAACTCTATATTGGTGACGCATTCATTTATAACAACACCGCCAGTAATCGAGGCGGCAACATCTACAACAATTCCACCGACGATTTCTGCCTGGACGGTGCCACCGTTACCGGCGGCAACGCAGCAGATGGCGGCGGCTTGTATCAGCAGGCCGGTTCCGTGTCTACTATGGGCAGCACCTGCATCTATGATAACCAGAACGGCGATCTGCGCATGAATTATAACGGCACACTGAACGCCGACGGCTTGACTGAAGGTGCCAATGTGCAGGTTTCTGCCGTTATCCACAGCAAGATCGGCACCGATCCTTCCATCGCCCAGTATGTAACATGTGCAGAAAAGGGCTATACCGTAAAGCAGTACAATGGCGATATGGTGCTTTGGAACGGAAACCTGACCCAGGCGCAGAACATAAATCAGTTCAGTGCAGGCTATGGTCGGATCAATATTACTCCCAGAGACGAAAACGGCAATCTCCTGCCGGTGCCCTTGGCAGGCTACGGTGACACGGAACACCGCTTGGCAGAAACCGTGAACGGCGAACTGTATGTGACCGCTACGGCCATCACAGACCAGTCCGGTCGGACGGTGCTGCTGATGGCAGCGGATCTGAGCGGTCTCAACGATGCCACCCTGGCACAATACATTCCTCATATCAGCTATATGACCGGCATACCCCAGGGCGATATCATCATCACCTGCTCTCACACGCACTCCGCCCCTGCCATCACCTCTTCCCTGCCCATCATCGTCCAGTACAAGCAAACGCTGCCGGATCTGTTCGCCCAGGCAGCCATCGATGCCATGAACGACAGACAAGCTGCCACCATGTACACCGGCAGCTTTGATGTGGAAGGCTTGAATTTCACCCGGCATTACAAATACCTGGATGCCAACGGCCAATGGCAGTATTCCTGTGATAATTTCGGTGAAAGAGATTTGGACAACCAGATCAATGCCCAGCATGTGACCCAGGCCGACCCCACCATGTATCTGGTGAAGCTGGCTCGTGAGGAAGGCAAGGATATTCTCATGATCAACTGGCGTGCCCACCCCACCATGACCGGCGGCACCACCCAAACCGTTCTGTCCTCGGATTATGTGGGGGCATTGCGAGATGTGATGGATGCGCAAACGGATATGTCCATGATCTTCTTCCAGGGCGCAGCCGGTAATATCAACGCCACCTCCCGACTGAGCTGGGAAAAGCACGGGTACACCTTCCGGGAATACGGACAGGTGCTGAACGATCAGATTGTGGCTGCCATGGATGGCGGCTGCATGACGGAAACAGAACCCGGTCTTTGGCAGGTGGATAACCACACCTACACCGCCACCGTCAACCATACGGATGACGACCGTTTGGAAGAGGCGCAAGCCTTTGTGGAGGAATACTACGAAACATTCCCCGGCAACCAAGAATCCCAGTCCGTACGGTTGGCATGGTGTGCCGAGCGCGGCTGGACCTGTGTGTTCGAGGCCAGCTCCATTGTTCGCCGGGCAGGGTTGGGTGAGACCGCGCAAATGTCTCTGAATGCTCTGTCGTTGGGTGATTCCCTGGGCTTCTACACCGCCCCCGGCGAGCTATTCGACACGGTCAGTGTGGAGATGGAAAGCGCCTCTCCCTTTGACATGACTATCTGTCTGGGCTACAGCATGGGCACCCACAAATATTTCGCCTACGATCCCAACAACGGCGGCGCTATGACCTACGACAGCTATGAGGGCTTCAACAGCAACTACTTGGCACCGGATACCATCAACGACATGATCGCCTACTGGAAAGAAGCATTGAAAGCACTCCACAGCGGGGCACAATAACCCAACAGGGGCACCCACCGGGTGTCCCTGTTATATTTTAAATTCCAATTTATCTTACAATTACGCTGTCATCCTGAGGAGGCTTTTGCCGACGAAGGATCCCCCAAATAGACGCATCGCCATAGGGGATTCTTCGTCGCTTCGCTCCTCAGAATGACACAAAGTGTTTGGAGCGATAAATGTGAATTTGACTTGTGGGTGAAATGTGATCACGCAACTACATATTGTGTACTGCCAAAAAACAGGGGCATTTTTCTACAATTTCTCTGCGAGGTTTTGGTTGTACCAAGCAGAAATTTGTGTTATAATTGCGGTTACCGACTAAATTTTACGAAAGGAGCGCAGTTTATGAACGCCAGCGAACTGCAAATTGAACAGGCCCATGTACATAAGCTGCTGTGCGCCGCCAATGGCGATGCCGCTCTTTTGTATCTGTATATCCGCAGCGGCAACCATCCCGACCAGGCAGCTGCCGCTTTGAATCTGAATGAATCCCGGATCTCCTGTGCCAGCGCCACCTTGCGGCAGCTGGGTCTGTGGCCCCAGGACAAAGTCAGACCCATCCTCACCGGGGAACGCCCCCGGTATTCTGAGACCGATGTGGTCAACGCCATGGACATGGATCTGGATTTCAAGGCACTGTACGGTGAGATCCAGCGGCTTCTGGGCAAAACCCTGACCACAGAGGAGCTGAAGATCCTGCTGGGCTTTGTGCGTTACCTGGGTCTGCCCACCGAGGTGATCTGTGTGCTGGTCTGCTGGTGTAAGGAGCGCTCACGCCGCAAAGGCAGCAGCCGCAACCCCTCCCTGCGTACCATCGAAAAAGAAGCCTATGTCTGGGCAGAACAGGGCATCGACACCATGGAAGAAGCTGTGGCCTATATGCAGCAGCAGAACGCCCGGTATTCCCGGCTGAGCCGGCTCATGGGCATTTTGCAGGTCCGGGGCAGAAATCTGACTCCCGGCGAGGAGAAATACGCCCGTCAATGGCTGGATTGGGGCTTTGAGGAAGAAGCGATTTCCATGGCCTACGAACGCACCTGTCTGAACACCGGCGGTCTGAACTGGGCATATATGAACAAGATCCTGTCCCGCTGGCAGGCTGCCGGGCTGCTGACTGCCCAGCAGATCCGCACCGGTGACCAGGGCAAGAAAACCAAACAAGGGCCCAGAAAATTGGATGATGACGAAAAGGCTGCATTGGCCGCCTTGCTGCAGGAGGGATAAAAATGGGATACAGCGCAGAAGTGATCACCAGAGCCAGACGGCTGCTGGAAGCCAATAACGCCCAGATCCAGGCGCAGGAGCAAGCCCGCCTGAGGGATGCATATGCAAAAGTTCCCCGTCTGAAGGAAATCGACAACCAGCTGCGGCGCACCATGGTTTTTGCCGCCCAGGCTGCTTTTGCCCGGGGTGAGGAGGCACACGCCATTATGGAAGACGCCAAACAAGCCAATATGGCACTACAGCAAGAGCGCAAAGCTCTGGCAGATGCCAATTTCGGCCCCGGCTATTTTGAGCAGGACACTCTATGCGAAAGCTGCGGCGGCACCGGCTATATTGGCAGCACCATGTGTCACTGCCTGGAGGAGCTCTGCCGCCAGGAACAAAAGAAAGAAGTCAGCCTGCTCAGCTGCGGCCAGTGCCGCTTCGAGGATTTCCGGCTGGATTACTATCCGGATCGGAAGGATGCTGACTATGATGCCAACATCCGTACCGCCATGACCAATGTTTATAAGGTCTGCAAGCAGTACGCAGAGGAATTCCCCGGTCAGACCCGGAATCTGCTGTTTTCCGGTGACACCGGCCTGGGCAAAACCTTCCTGTCCGCCTGTATTGCCACCACGGTCACGGACAAGGGCTACTCCGTAGCCTACGAAAGCGCCCAGCACCTGTTTAACTGGCTGGAGAAGGCACGCTTTACAGGTGATCCGGAGCAAAAAGCACTGGCCGAAGCCCAATGCGCCAAATACACCACCTGCGATCTGCTGATCGTGGACGATCTGGGCACAGAGCTCAGCGGTCAGTTTGTGACCGCCGCCCTGTACACCCTGCTCAACGACCGGCTGCTGTCCGGAAAGAACACCATTATCTCCACCAACCTGCGCAACGAGGAGCTGGAGAGCCGTTACTCCTCCCAGATCCTGTCCCGCCTGCGGGGCAACTACCGCCGGGTGGTTTTCCTGGGTGACGATATCCGAGTCTTGAAGAACAAAGGTGTTTTGCGCTGAAAGCCAGAGAAGTCTGTTTAGGCATAGAATAAAAAATGATCCTCCCGGGTACATCCCAATGTCATTAAGTTAAGTGTCATCGCGAACCAGTGTGCACACTGGTGTGGCGATCTCCAGTGCAAAATTTTACGCCGGAGATTCCCACGACCAGTTTGCGAACTGGTCTCGGAATGACAAAATTTCTTAACTTAATGACA
>JAZNHQ010000237.1:0-13392 GCA_045577035.1 Faecousia sp.
CCATGCTGAATATTATCGGCGGTTTGGATCAGTATACCGATGGCGATCTGATCATCGACGGTGTTTCCACCAAGGATTACAAGGATCGGGATTGGGATACCTACCGCAATCACTCTGTGGGCTTTGTGTTCCAGAGCTATCATTTGATTCCCCATCAATCTGTTTTGCAGAATGTGGAGCTGGCGCTGACCCTGTCCGGTGTATCCCGCAAGGAGCGCCGCCGCAGAGCCAAGGAGGCCCTGGAGGCGGTGGGTCTGGCAGATCAGATCCGTAAGCGCCCCGGTGAGATGTCCGGCGGTCAGATGCAGCGCGTGGCCATTGCCCGTGCCCTGGTCAATAACCCGGATATTATTCTGGCTGATGAGCCCACCGGCGCCTTGGATACGGAAACCAGCGTCCAGGTCATGGAGCTTCTGAAAGAGATCTCCAAGGATCGCCTGGTGATCATGGTCACCCATAACCCGGATCTGGCGGAGCGGTATTCCACCCGCATTATTCGGATGCTGGACGGTGAGATCACCAGCGACAGCGCACCCTTGACCCAGGAGGAATATAACCGATTACAGGGCAAGGAGGAAAAACCTGTTTCTCAGAACAAAAAGAATCGCAAGCCCTCCATGTCCCTGTGGACAGCTTTTGGGCTGTCTCTGAAAAACCTGTTTACCAAGAAGGGAAGAACCACACTGACAGCTTTTGCGGGCTCCATCGGTATTATCGGTATTGCCTTGATTTGGGCGGTGTCCCAGGGTATGCATATGTATATCAACTTGGTGCAGGAGGAGACGCTGGCATCCTATCCTTTGACTTTGGAAGCTACCTCTGTGGATCTGTCTACATTGATGGAAACCTTTATGGGCAGCGACAACGATAAAAAAGTGGAGCATCCGCTGGACGGTGTTTATACCCGCCCCGGTGTTTCGGAGATGATCAAGTCTCTGAACAATGTGGATACAGCGCAAAATGACCTGCGTTCCTTCAAAACATATTTGCAGACCCAAATGGCAGAGCCTGACAGCAAGCTCAGTAATGCGGTCAACGGTGTCCAGTATACCTATGACCTGGATCTGCAGGTCTATACGGAAAATGTGGAGGGACAGATCGTTTACTCCAATCTGGAGCAGGCTTTGACAGAGGCACTTGCCAGAAATATGGGCATGGATATGTCAGGCATGATGAACATGGGTGACAACATGGGCGGCACCATGGGTGCCATGGCATCTATGGCCACACCCAAAATGAATCTGTGGAACGAGCTTTTGCCCGGCACCGATGGTTCTGTGATCAACCCCTTAGTAAAGGAACAGTATGAGATCGTGAAAGGCGACTGGCCTAACGAGTACGATGAGATCGTGTTGGTGCTGGATAAGAACAACGAACTCAGCGACCTGTCCCTGTACGCATTGGGTTTGACTAGCCAGGAAGAAGTGGATACTCTGTTTAAGGCAATCCTGGAGGGCGGCGAGATCAGTGATGAATTGCATCATTGGAGCTATGAGGAGGTTATGGCACGGCCTTACCGTGTGATCCTGAACTCCGATTGCTATTCCTATGACGAGGCAACCGGTCTGTACACGGATCTGCGTAACACAGAAACCGGCCTGCGTTACCTATATGACAATGCCTTGCAGCTGAAGGTTACCGGCATCATCCGGCAAAAAGAGGATGTGACCATAGGACTGCTGAACGGGTCCATTGCCTACACCAACGGCCTGACCGAGTATGTGATCACTTCCATGGAAAACTCTGATGCCATTACTGCCCAGCGGGAGAATAAGGATGTGGATATTCTGACCGGCCTGCCCTTTAAGCCAGAGGAGGGTGCGATCACTGCCGAGGAAAAGACAGAACGGTTCAAAGAGTATGTCGGTATGCTGGACGATCAGAGCAAGGCCGGAGTTTACATGGCGATCATGGCAATTCCCTCTGCTGAGCAGATCGACAGTGCCACCCAACAGACCATGCAGTCCATGACCCGGCAGGAGCAGGAGGCTATGCTGATCCAGGCTATGGGCAGTTATCAGACAGGCATGAGCCAGGCAGATATTGAAGCCTATGTGGCTAATATGGATGATAGAGCGATTGCCCAATTCTTCCGTCAGATGATCGAGCAGCAAATGCGTGCACAGATGGCAGAGCAGGTTCGCCAGCAGATGGCAACCATGGAGACCCAGCAGATGGTAATGGCACTGGAGGCGGCGCTTTCTGGCTTTACCACAGAGCAATGCGCTCAGTATTTTGATGAATTGATTACCTTCTCCACAAGCACCTATGCCTTGAATATGAAGGATATGGGTGCGATGGATCTGGATGATCCTTCCAGCATTAACATCTATGCATCCAGCTTTGAAAACAAGGATGTCATTGCAGAAGCCATTGATGAGTATAATGCATCTGTGGATGAACTGCACCAGATCCAGTACACGGATTATTTGGCACTGATGATGTCTTCTGTTACAACCATCATTAATGCCATCACCTATGTGCTGATCGCCTTTGTGGCCATTTCTCTGGTGGTATCCTCTATTATGATCGGCGTAATCACCCTGATTTCCGTCCAAGAGCGCACCAAGGAGATCGGCATCCTGCGTGCCATCGGTGCGTCCAAGCGGAATGTGTCCAATATGTTCAATGCAGAGACGGTGATCATCGGATTTGCGGCCGGTGCGTTGGGCGTCTTGCTCACATACCTGCTGTGCATTCCCATTAACGCCATTATTCAAGCGGCTACCGGTATTCCGCAGCTGGGTGCATACCTGCCTGTGGATGTGGCACTGCTCCTGGTGGGCATCAGTGTGGTGCTGACACTGATCTCCGGTCTGATCCCTGCCAGAAGCGCAGCCAAGAAAGACCCCGTGGTTGCCCTCAGAACAGAATAAACGTCAAAAAAGAGCTGTCACCACGACAGCTCTTTTTTGTGCTAAATTCATATTTATCGCACACCCTTTGTAGGGACCGGCCTCCCGGACGGTCCGCAATCACGCACTGCGGTAACGGACCGTCGAGGACGCCGGTCCCTACAACGCATCGAAATGTCAAAGCGATAAATTGAAATTTACATATTCACGGTGTTTACCAGGTTTCCGCTCAGGAAGCCTTCAATGCTTTTTTGTGCGCTGACCATGATCCGCTTGCGGCTTTCAATGGGCGCCCAGGCCATGTGTGGCGTCAAAATGCAGTTGGGAGCAGCCAGCAGGGGATTTTCGGATAAGATGGGCTCACGGCTGACCACATCTGCTGCAAAGCCCCGCAGCTTGCCGCTTTCCAGAGCCTGCCGCACATCTTCCTCGCACACCACAGCGCCCCGGGCGGTGTTCAGCAAAAAGGCTCCGTCCTTCATTTTTGCCAGGGTGCTGCGGTTGATCAGTCCTGTGGTTTCCGGGGTCAGAGGACAGTGCAGGCTCACAATGTCGGATTCTGCCAACAGGGTGTCCAGATCCACATATTCGCCAATTTCCTCACCCTCCGGGCAGCGGCTGCGGTTGCAGGCCAGCACACGCATACCGAACGCCTTTGCGATCCTGCCCACGGCTCTGCCAATGGTACCAAAGCCGAAAATGCCCATGGTCTTGCCCGCCAGCTCCATTTGGGGCGTATCCCAGAAACAGAAGCCGGTGCATTGTTCCCAGCGGCCTTCGTGTACCAGCCGGTCGTGGTGACCCACCCGGTTGCACAGCTCCAAAAGCAAAGAGAAGGTAAACTGCGCCACAGCATCCGTGCCGTAGGCAGGCGCGTTGCACACGGGGATGTTTCGCCGGGCGCAGGCCTCGCAGTCCACCACATTGTAGCCTGTGGCCAGTACGCATACCAGCTTCAGCTTGGGGCAGGCCTCCAAAAGTGCCTCGTCGATGACGATTTTGTTGATCAGAATGATATCCGCATCCCGGATCCGGGGAATGACCTGTGCTTGCTCTGTTTCTTCGTAAACCGTAACCTCACCGAACACATTGAGGAAATCCCAGTTCAGATCTCCGGGATTCACAGCGTGTCCGTCCAAAACTACCAACTTCATAATTTACACCCTTTCCGGTTGAAATATAGAATGATTTTTGATAATATAATGAAAAACAATATGGAGTTGCTATGGAGATTATCTATCAGGATAAAGATATTATTGTCTGCGTGAAGCCCCCCAGGGTGCTGTCCACCGATGAGCCCGGCGGCATGCCGGAGCTGGTGCGGCAGGCGTTGGGAGATCCCAAGGCAGATGTGCGTACCGTCCACCGCCTGGATCGGGTGGTCAGCGGATTGATGGTGCTGGCACGTAATAAGGGAGCCGCATCGGAGCTGTCCCGGCAGATCCGGGAGGACGCCTTTCAAAAAGAATACCTGGCGGTGATCCATGGTGATCCCGGACAGGATCGGGGAACCTTGCGGGATCTGCTGCTGCGCAATAAGCAGGAACGGAAGACCTACATCGTCACCGAGCCGGGCAAGGATGTGCAGGAGGCCATTTTGCATTATCAGTTGGAAAACCGCACGGACACTATGAGCCGTGTGCGTATCCAGCTGGTCACCGGACGCACGCACCAGATCCGGGCCCAGTTTTCCGGCCGGGGTATGCCCCTGGTAGGGGACAGAAAGTACTCTCTGCTTGAGGACAATTGCGAGATCGCCCTGTGGTCGTGCATGCTGGGCTTTGCCCATCCTACCACCGGGGAAGTCATGAAATTTACTCTGCAGCCCCCTGAGAGTTATCCCTGGACAGAATTTTGATCATAGCATCTTCAAAAGCCTTGTCCTGTTCCGGTTTGCGCTTGGCAGGGCCTTTGATCCGCCCGCCGGCTGCCCGGTATTTGCGGCTTTCTGCTCGCTGGAATAACAGTGCCTGAATATTATATTCGGTGTATTCCCATCCGTCCTGATGGAGTACGCGAGCCTGTCGGGCAAGACACATGGAAGCAAGACCGTAATCCTGGGTGATCACCAGATCTCCGGGACTGACCCGGTTCACCAGGGCAAAATCCACACTGTCCGCACCCTTGTCAAAAACCAAAGTTTCTGCACCTTCCCGCACCATCTGATGGGCAGTGTCGCATAAAAGCAAACAGGGCATATGAAACTCCCTGCAAAGACTAACCGTGATGTCCACCACCGGACACCCATCCGCATCCACCAAAACCTTCATATCCCCACCTCATTTCAAATTCAAATTTATCGCGCTGTTATGGCGATGCGTCATTGCGAGCCAGTGCGCACACTGGCGTGGCAATCCGCATCTCCCAGCGGCGGAGTTCCGGGACAAATATGTCTGTTAAAACGAACAAAACTCCTATTTGTTGACCACTATTATAACTTTTGGGTTATTAAAGAGAACGGATTGCCACACCAGTGACTCGGTCACTGGTTCGCAATGACGCTCCGAAATAACTGCGGTGTAAACAGCACGATAAATTGAGATTTACCTAATTATATCACATCCATTTCCAAAAGGAAACCGGAAAGGAGTATTCTCTATGGCAAATTATGATTTTTTTCAGAATAAGGAATGTGAATATTTCCCCTGCCATCCCGGCGCAAATCCGGAAACCTTCAGCTGCCTGTTCTGCTATTGCCCCCTGTACGCCCTGGGCGACAAATGCGGCGGCAATTTCACCTATACAGAAAACGGCATTAAGGATTGCTCAGGTTGCCTGCGCCCCCATTGCCGGGAGAATTACTGCAAGATCACCGAATGTATGACCGGTATCCTGGAGCTTGCAAAAAAGCCCCCGGAAAATCCCGATGAAAAGTAAGCACTTGTCATTCTGAGGAAGGCTCTGCCGACGAAGAATCTACGCATGACCTTGACATTTATGGTCGATTAACTGCGAAGATCCTTCGACTTCGCTCAGGATGACAGCGTTATTCCGACTGCTTAGCCGGAAAATCCTTGATTTTTCCCCAAACCGTGGTATAATAAGCCCGTTATACGGAGCAGTACTCAAGCTGGTCGAAGAGGCGTGACTCGAAATCTCGTAGGTCAGGGAACTGATGCAAGGGTTCGAATCCCTTCTGCTCCGCCAAAAATACCACCCCTTTATTGGGGTGGTATTTTTTGATAGAGCAGGGGATTCGAAGAATCAAATACAACAGTCCGGGGGACTGTTGCTCGACGGGTAGGGCCCGGCAACACCTTTATTTTCTTTCGCCAAAGTGAAAGAAAATGCAAACGAATTCCTTCTGCCCGGTCAACCAATAGGATACTGCCAATACTTTGCAAACTTATTGCCAAGCATGATAAGTATGATATAATATCTATGCAAGGAGGTGATCTGTTTGGAAAAGATAGGTACTATTATTCGCAATCACAGAATTGCCAAAGGGTTAACCCAGGAGGAATTGGGCAGTAAGGTTTTTGTCAGCAAACAGGCGGTTTCAAAATGGGAAACTGGGAAAACGCTGCCGGATATTGAGATGATTCGGAAGCTATGCGAAATCCTGGAAATTAATAAAGATGAGATATTGGGTGGCTCCATGGAAGAGACAACAAAAAGCCGTAAGTGGCTGAAAATAGTGTCTGTTATTTCTGTAATAAGTATTTTGATTGCGTTGTTTTTTGGCTTGGGTGGATTGGACTATATTGATCGCCACACGCAATCGGGAGTAGCATATGTGTCTGTTTTCTTGAACGGAGAAGTATTATCAACGGATCAATACCAAATTACAAGCAATTTGAGATCGCGAGAGTATGAAAACGGTTATAAATTTGACATTGATTATGGAGAAATTCGTGGAACGATCCATTTGTGTGATCAGTATGAAATAGAATTTGGGTTCATCAATACGAACAATTGGCATAATGTACATGTTCGTTTGGATATTGAGGAGCAAAACAGTCAGCTTTTGGTCAAGCAAACTATTAGTTATGAAACAGACGACAATGTTTATCAGGTGAAAGTAATCGAAAAAACTACAACCGAACACAAACTATCCGTTTTTCAAGAAGGCGTATAGGTCCCATCGACCCATATGGCATCCAAATTAGGATCAGCTTCAAAGAATAACCGCAGCTTTGATACAACAATCAACAGGCACCGCTGTCATAATAGCGGTGCCTGTTGTTGTTAATTTGATTTATATCTGTCCATTTCAAGCAATATCTTGTAAAGCTGCTCCTGTTCCTCTTTGGATTTGACTGACAGGAACTCATAACACTTCAAAGGAATATCTTGTGCTGCATTATCATTGCCGCCCAATTTATCAAAGAGTTTTGATAGGGAAACATCAAGTGCTGCTGCGATCTTCTCAATACTCTCAAGAGTGGCATTTTTCTCGCCACGCTCAAGCTGACCAATATAGGTGGGGTGACAACCGGCAAGCTCTGCCAGCTTCTCTTGGCTCAACCCCTTTTTCGTTCTGTAATTTCTGATGCGCTGACCAATCACTTTTGCAATTTCACTCATATGTTTTTCCGTCCTTATTTGATCTGAAAATAGTCTATAAATATTGAATTCAATATGCCACAGACTATTGATATTGTTTCAAAAGAGTGGTATACTATGAGTATCTAAAATGATGGATTCCGTGCTTTTAGTGTTTGACTTTGGGTATCTGATTTGAAATAGGTAATATATTAACAGGAGAAAAAGAAATGACAGAGAAGACAAAGAGAATCATCCAGAGGATTGCTATACAGGAAGGTGTCACACCGGAACATGTTGAGGAAGAAATGCAAAAAGCTATTCGTACTGCAATGGCAACGACCAATCCGCAGGCGCAAAAGATTTGGAAACAGATTGCGCCGGATGGTAAGGAGCCAACAATTGATAAATTCTTGGAGTTTATGGTGGGTAGAGTGCAATCAAAAATAAAAGGACAGAGGTGAGGAGAACGCAGTTTTTGCGGTTGTTGAAAAACAAATGCCAGTATGATATACTAAACCCAAAAGGCGGTGAAGCCAGATGACCATACAAAATGATGTTGTTACATTATGGGACAATGGGGAAGATAAGCTTTGCTTGTTTTCCGTGCCCAATGAAGCCCAATATGTTTACACCGAGGGACTTCCTTGTATCACAATTGGTATTTCATACGAGAATCCAAAATTCAAAGGCTGCGATACATTTACATTTTTTGATCGTTTCTATGTGGAATTATTAGATGCCATTCACGAAACATATTGCCGTCTGAATGGAGAATTCCGCTTGTACGATATGAGCGCGGAAACCGATGGCTATATGAACTTTAAAATGAACAATGGGAAACTATTCATTCAAGGTCAGCTCGGTGCATCCTTTTCTTCCTGTTCGCTGAAATTCTGTTTTGAAGCAGACCAAACCTTGTTGGATTCTTTTTTACGCAACCTGAACAGGTGAGAAATTGCATACTAATTGAATTGCTGAAACCCTCTGCGTGGCAGAGGGTTTTCTTAATTATTGAAAATTATGAAAGCGCACCATAGAAAAAATATACTAGCCATTCTTAGGCGTTTTATTTATAATAATTGCAGAATACTATACAAGTTACACAAGGAGACCAGTATGACCATACAGCAGTGTAAATATGTTTTGGAAATTGCCAAAACCGGGTCTTTCTCTCAGGCGGCAAGACAGCTGTTTATTGCCCAATCCTCTTTGTCTATCAGCGTCAAATCCCTGGAACAGGAGCTGAATATCCGGATCTTTGACCGATCCGGCAACGGCGTGTACCTGACCGATGAGGGCGCGGAGTTTGTGCGCTATGCCAAGCAGATCGTGGAGAATGAGGACTTTATCGCCAAGCGCTACCACTGCCCCCATGTGCAGCAAAAGCTGTACATCGCCACCCAGCACTATGATTTTGTGGCGGACATATTTGGTCAGTTTGTCCGTGAGAACGAGGAAGCCAATTACCAGTTTTCCATTAAGGAGATCGAGACCTACAATGTGATCCGGGAAGTGGAGCTGGCATACAGCGATATGGGTATTATCGCCATTAAGGACAGCGACAGCGAAATTCTCAAGCGGTATCTGCACAAGAAGAATCTGTCCTTTACGCCCATTGTCAACGCCGCACCCCATGTGTTCATGCGCTCCAGCCACCCCCTGGCATCCCAGAGCAGTCTGCGGCTGGCAGACCTGAAGGACTACCCCTATGTGTCCTATGAGCAGGGCGAGCATAACAGCTCCTTCTTCACGGAGGAGATCATGGACGCCACCAATATCAGCCGGCATATTGAGATCAGCGACCGAGCCACTCTCATGAATCTGCTGCTGATCACCGATGCCTATACGGTAGGTACGGGCATCATGCCCTCGGCGCTGAACCGGGGCGATATTGTCAGTGTTCCTTTGGAGAGCGAGGAATACTATATCATCGGATACCTGCTCAACGAAAACCGCAAGGTATCCCCGGTGGCACAAAAGTTTATTGACCTTTTGGAAACGACTGTTAAAAATTACGATGGAGGCACAGTATGAAAGCACTGGTAAAGAAGTACCCCCAAAAAGGCCTTTGGTTTGAGGAAGTTCCGGAACCGGAAATTGGTGTCAACGATGTAAAAATCAAGATCCGCAAGACCGCCATTTGCGGCACAGACCTGCACATCTACAACTGGGACGCATGGTCTCAGAAGACCATTGAAACACCCCGTGTCATCGGCCACGAATATGTGGGCGAGATCGTGGAGGTAGGCGCCAATGTCCATAACTGGAAGGTGGGCGACCTGGTCTCCGGCGAGGGTCACATCGTCTGCGGCAAGTGCAGAAACTGCCTGGCAGGCAACGGCCACCTGTGTAAGGATACGGTGGGTGTGGGCGTGAACCGTGACGGTGCATTTGCCCAGTACCTGGTGATCCCCCAGGAGAATGTCCGCCGCTGTGAGAAGGATATCTCTGAGGAAATGTACGCCATTTTCGATCCCTTCGGCAACGCCGTCCATACGGCTCTGTCCTTTGACCTGACAGGTGAGGACGTGCTGATCACCGGCGCAGGCCCCATCGGCATTATGGCCGCTGCGGTTTGCAAGTTCGTGGGCGCACGCCGTGTGGTGATTACCGATATTAAGGACGAGCGTCTGGCTCTGGCTCGTGAGTTGGGCATCCAGCACACTGTCAACACCGCCACCCAGAGCCTGGAGGATGTGATGCAGGAGCTGAACATCCGGGAAGGCTTTGATGTTGCCCTGGAAATGTCCGGCAGCGAGATCGCGTTTAATACCATCATCGACCATATGATCCATGGTGGCCGTATCGCGCTGTTGGGCTTGCTGCGTGACGATACCAAGATCGACTGGTCCAAGGTCATCTTCAACGGTCTGATCATCAAGGGCATCTACGGCAGACAGATGCACGAGACCTGGTACAAGATGTCCGCCATGCTCCAGGGCGGCCTGGATATTTCCAAGATCATCACCCACAGAATGCCGGTTTTCGATTACGAAAAGGGCTTTGCGGCCATGAACAGCGGTCAGTGCGGAAAGGTGATTCTGGACTGGACTTGTTTGGAGGGATAATTATGAAAAGTGCATTACAGTATTTTCAGCAGACCTGTGAGGACATCGAAAGAGATGGTCTGACCAAGAACGAGAAGATCATCACCTCTCCCCAGGGCGCCAAGGTGAATCTGTCCGATGGCAAGCAGGTCATCAATATGTGCGCCAATAACTACCTGGGTCTGGCCAACGATCCCCGGGTGATCCAGGCAGCCAAAGAAAGCTATGACGGCTTCGGCTACGGCCTGTCCTCTGTGCGCTTTATCTGCGGTACTCAGTCTGTGCATAAGGCGCTGGAAGCTAAGCTGAGCCACTTTTTGGGAACAGAGGACACCATTCTGTACTCCTCCTGTTTCGACGCCAACGGCGGCCTGTTCGAGACCCTGCTGACCGACCAGGATGCGGTGATCAGTGACGAGCTGAATCACGCCAGTATCATTGACGGCGTGCGCCTGTGTAAGGCAAAGCGTTTCCGCTACAAGAATAACGATATGGCCGATCTGCGTGCCAAGCTGGAAGAAGCCAAGGATTGCCGCATTAAGCTGATCGCCACTGACGGCGTGTTCTCCATGGATGGCATCGTGGCCGACCTGAAGAGCATCTGCGACCTGGCAGACGAGTACGACGCACTGGTCATGGTGGATGACAGCCACGCTGCAGGCTTCATGGGTGCCACCGGCAGAGGTACACCGGAGCATTGCGGCGTCATGGGCCGTGTGGATATCATCACCGGCACCTTTGGCAAGGCTTTGGGCGGCGCATCCGGCGGCTTTACCTCCGGCAGAAAAGAGATTATCGCTCTGCTGCGTCAGCGCTCCAGACCCTACCTGTTCTCCAATACCATGGCACCCGCTGTGGTTGCCGGTTCTTTGAAGGTACTGGAGATTTTGGAGAGCGATCTGACTATGCGCGAAAAGCTCTTTGCCAACACAAAGCTGTTTGCGGAAAAGATCAAGGAGATCGGCCTGGATGTGATGGACGGCGGTACGCCCATCATTCCTGTGATGCTCTATGACGAGCATAAGGCCGTGGAGATGGCCAAGAGAATGATGGACAAGGGCGTGTATGTGGTTGCCTTCTCTTATCCTGTTGTTCCCAAGGGCAAGGCAAGAATCCGTACCCAGCTGTCCGCAGCTCTGTCCCAGGAAGATATCCTGTATATCGTGGACTGCTTCAAGCAGGTCAAGGAAGAAATGGGACTATAATTGATTTATATTGCCTGAAACGAAGAAATCCGCCTCGGCAAGAGGCGGATTTGTGCGTTTCAGGCAAGCATGATATGTCGCTGGTTTTGGTTGCCCAGTCTATGATTTCTTTGATTGTTTCTATCTGTTCCGGGGTCAGGTCGGCCTGGCCTTTTTCACACCGGGCATAGCTGTCCGTCAGGCTGATGCCGTAGCTGCCGAACTCCGTATCCACGGTATACTGGGGAAGGCATCTGCACACCTTTTCCGGCTTGTAATCCAGATTGACCAAAAGATCGGTCAGGGTCACAGAATGGCTGTACATGAAGGGATAGGCTTCGCCGTCTATATACAGGGTGGTCTGCGTGTTGCCACAATACCCTATAATGGGATCGCCCACGGTCTGGGGCTGCTGTGCGCTTTGATGTTCATGATTGCTGCCACCGACAATATACACATAGTAAGTGGCGGTGCCGTGATAGCCTTCGCTGTAATCCTCCCAGGTGGCCGTGATCTCATAGATATAGCCGCCGGGCTTGGCATAGAAAGCCATGTCTTCAAACACATCCACATCCTCCTGGGGTGTGTTGGGGTCTTCCCAAACGGAGTCCGGCCAGCAGGTGTAGGTGACAGAGCTGGGATTGTCTGCCCAATCCAGCTTTACAAAATAACCCAGGGAATTGGTGGGTGCGTAGCTGGTGGAATCGAGGATGGGTGCGTAAATGGTTTCGATGTATTTATCACTAATGGTGACCGGCTTCAGTTTTTGGGCAGGGCGGCTGGACTGATCTGCAATTACCGACAGGGATTGACCCTGCTCCTGGAAAAACCAGCTGTAACCAGCCAAACGCAAATTGGCATCGCCCTCTTGGCTTCGCAAAATACCCGGAGGCGGTTCTTTGAAGGCGGCGTCTGTGAGCGGCTCTACCACGGAACCGTTGTAGGCAAGTCTGCCGTTCCAGTAGATCAGCAGATCATCGGATGTCTGCACTTGTGCACCCCGGCTCAGTTCCAGTATCACATGCCACTTGGCCATGTCATCTGTGCCAAAACCGCCGGGCAATACAGATTCTACAGCAATTTCGATCTTTCCGTCATGGGTCCTTTCTACCCGGTGTACATTATGGCGCACAGAACCGCTGCCTTCCTCCAAGATCACAAAGATCAGATAGTTTTCTTCAAAGAATGCAGCGTCATACTTGTCACAGGCATCTAAGAATCCAATGGTGTCTGGATAAGCAGTATCTGCTCGCTCCAGATCAAAAACCTCATGGTAGGTGGTGTAGTAATCATCCAGATCCTGCTTGCTGTGAATGATTTGAACACCGGGAGATTCCAGTTCATAGCCGCCCTCGGTGCGGATAAACTGGGTGTCGTAATCCAGTGCCACATTGGCTTGGGCTGATTCTGCCTCCGATGGAACAGGTTGATGAGAGGGAATCGTAGCCGGGGTCTGTGCCTTGGAACTGCACCCGGCCATCAAACAAATAGCCAGTAAACATATAAACAATCTTTTCATAGAATCACATCCGTTCTGGTTTGTAAATGTCAATTTATCGTGCTCAAGGCTCCCCTCGTAGGGGAGCTGTCACCGAAGGTGACTGAGGGGTTAACGGAGCCTGATTTGCCTGCAATTACTAGCGTCCGCACACCCCTCCGTCACGGCTTAAGCCGTGACACCTCCCCTACAGTAAACGCTGATTAATTCTACCACCCTAAGGCTATTTATGGTATAATAGAGAAAAGGGGTGTTTTAAATGGAAAAACAGCAGAATTTTACGGATATTGAGTATACCAATCGTCGGCGTACTACAAAAA
>JAZNHQ010000238.1:0-8667 GCA_045577035.1 Faecousia sp.
CCGCCCCTATGTACCCCACCCCCGCAACGAAGTCAGATTTCTAAAAACTTTGGTGCGGTAATTGGAAAAATCGAATGATTCATTCAAACCGAGAAATTGGAACGTACCATAACGAAAAGGCAGTTCAAAAATGAGACTGCCTTAATCTTTATAGTGGCGATTAATTGATTTTGTATGCTATACATTTCGCTTTGGATTAGAGGTTAATCCCAAGAGATAATCCACAGATACATTATACAGTGATGAAAGTTTTATCAGTATTTCCGTAGGGATATCTCTTTGTCCCAATTCATAGTTGCTGTATACCTGCTGTGAGCAGCAAAGATATTCCGCAACCTGCCGTTGTTTTAAATCACGGTCTTCCCGCAGATCGCGTATTCGTCTATACATAGAGTATCACCTCTGCGGTAGAATAGCATACTGCGTTTTGTTGTATTGACTTTTACCGCAAATTGCAGTATACTAATCACGACAAATAAAATTTGTCAGAAAAAGAGGAAAGGAGAAATAAACATGGGTGCTGCTTCATTAGTTCTTGGTATTGTTAGTTTGGTGTTGGCTATTGTTGCTCCCGGCATCGGCTGGGTTGCCGCAATTTTGGGAATTGTTGGTATAGTTCTGGCTTCCAACGCTAGAAAACAAGGTCAAGGCGGCGTTGCTACTGCAGGCTTGGTATTGTCTATTCTCGGATTAGTTTTTGGCGTGATTACTTACCTGGCCTGTGTCGCATGTATTTCTGCCGCAGAAGAGGCTCTTACTGTAGAGTAAGTATTATTCCCTATCGGAAAAGCCGATAGGGAATTCCTATGTTTAATATAGTATGTATCCATATATATCACTACTCGGAAGAGAAATCAGCACATATGGTTTATGTATGGTATTTGCGATTGTCGTTACGATAATCCTCATAATTCAATCGGCCAAATCCGAAAAAATCTGCTTTGAAGATATCCTTATTATTTCCGCCTGCGCTTTAGGCGGTGGTATCTTAGGTGGCTGGTTACTTTATATTTTTGTTACTTATTCCTGGGCTCAAATTATTGCATGGATACACTCAGGCAATTTCCATTTCCTGAATGGCGGCATCGTGTTTTACGGTGGACTTCTTGGGGGTATGCTTGGCGCATTGCTTGGATTGTCCATTTCAAAACGAAAGGCTATAGAAATGATACCCCATATTGCTCCATATATACCATTAGGTCACGCCATTGGTCGTGTGGGATGCGTAATGGCAGGATGTTGTCACGGCATGCCGTACACCGGTCTGTTTGCAATGTATTATCCCAATGCCATTTCAGGTCTCCCTGCTTCACAGGGATGCTTCCCTGTTCAATTACTGGAGGCATTTCTGAACATATTACTATTCTTGTTCTTGCTGAACTATCGGAAGAGGTGCAAAGATCGCATTTTGTTGCTATTTTTCTACCTATCAGGCTATGGCATTATTCGTTTTTTTGTTGAATTTCTTCGTGGAGACCGAGTACGAGGGTATTTATATGGATTCTCTACCTCCCAGTGGATTAGTCTGATACTTGTCAGTGTTTGTCTTTTCTATACAATATATCGAAAGTGTTTTCGATCTTCAAAGCCCTAACGCCCCCGATTGCATAAAAAAGCTGTCTTGAATGTGCAAATGCATTCAAGACAGCTTTTCTATTTACTATAGGGGAGATTGTTTGATTTTGGCGTAACGCCGGGGGTACTGGGCAGGGGTGGGTGATACTTTACGCAGCACGATCACTGTATGAGCTGTGCCGTCAGCGGGGAATTCCTGCACCTTTTCCAGCTTCAGTCCCAGCTTTTTGATGGCATTCTTTGCCTCATCCAGCTCTTCCTTGGCCGCTGTGCCCTTCATGGCCAGCACTGCGCCGCCTACCTTTACATAAGGCGCGGTCAACTCCAAAAGGATATTCAGTCTGGCAACGGCACGGCTGGTAGCATAATCATACTGTTCCCGGCGCTGGGCAACCGCCTCCTCTGCCCGGGCAGTGATGCACTGGGCCTCCACGCCCAGCTGAGGCAGGATCTGTTCCAGCCATGTCATGCGCTTTCCCAGGGAATCCAGCAATGTGACCTGTGCCTGGGGACAGGCGATCTTCACCGGTACACCAGGGAAGCCTGCGCCGCAGCCCACATCAATGACCGTCTTGCCCTTAAGATCCTGCAGTGTCAGCAGGCTGATACTGTCCAGCAAATGAAGCTTAGCCACCTGGGCAGGCTCTGTAATGGCGGTCAGATTCATGACCTGATTCTGCTGCACCACCGCACAGCCAAAATCACACAACTGCTTCCGGATCTGCGGACTTAATTCCAACCCCAAGAGGGGCAGCCCTTCTTCCAGGGCTTCCAACATTTTATCTATCATTCTGTCGGCTCCAAAAGCTCCGCCAGGCGGGGATCGCTCTCATCCAGGGGATCAAACAGGATCACCTTATCCTGTTGCTCAGCTTCCATTTGGATGGGCATGATCACGGTCTCAATATGCCAGTTCACCAGCAGATCCACCGTGTCACTGCTTACAGCGTTGGCATTGTCGCCCATAAACTTGTTGTAGGTCTTCAGATCAGAGGTGACCTTATTGTTCATCTGTCTTTCCACCCGCTGCAGCGCTGCACGGCCGGCAGAGGTATCCACCGCCTTCAGTGCATTATAGCAGTAGCGGAAGGCCATCAGCCAACCGGAATACTGGAAATTGGTATCTTCGTTGGCTGCACAGGCCAAAAAGCCTGCAAAGTTGGCATCACTGTTGCGGGCAATGCTCATTCGCTTTGCCATTTCCTTACACATGGCAAAGGGCATACCCACCGCAGGCACTTTCGGATTTACCGCAGCCTCGCCGGTCAGACCAACGGTCTTGCCGGTGACGCCCCGGTCTGCATAATAGTCGCTCCAGCCCAGCTGTTTTACGGGCAGTGTGGAGCCTGCGAAAATAGGATAATGCTGCTCCTTCACCAAGTTTTCAAAGCCGTCGGCAGCCTGGATGGCCTGCTCATCAAAATCCTGCTTCTTCACCTGGCCGCTGCTGTCACGCATGACCTGAGTAGAAAGCTCGTTGGCCTTTCCCAAATAATACAGAGCAGCCTCTTCCAGCTCGATCTCCGTACCGCTGTAGTCACCGATCTGCATATCCTCCGCAATGGAGCCGGAATACTGGTTCAAACCGTACAGGCCGGTGCTCATAAAATTCACCAGCATGACCGATGCCAGCACCCAACCAAACCACTGCACAGGATTCCACCGCAGAGCCACCATCAGCACCACACTGGCCAGCAGCAAAAGGATGCCAAACAGAAACAGCATCTGCCAAACGCAGAAGTCCGCACTGCTGCTCCACTGGGCAAGACCGGATTGCATCACACGGGTCATGTAGGGGTAGATCATATCCAACAGCTTGCTATGTGCCGTTGCAAACTGGGTCAGCGCCCAGCTGAAAATGGCAAGGACAGCAGCTACTAAATAACCACGCCAATATTTCAAATAAAACGCCTCCTTACAGCCCCATGGTATAAGCTTTGGGGGCTCTTTTCGTGCATTTTTACAGGTACATACCATATCATTATATAGTATAACACATTTTTCCCCGTTTGTCTTCCCCTAAATGATAAATTTTTTGTGTATAAGCAAACTGTCATTCTGAGACGGTCGCAGACCGACGAAGAATCCCCCGGATAGGCATTGAGGGGATTCTTCGGAGCAAATGCTCCTCAGAATGACAGAAGATTGGGGTTATCTCTAACTTACAGAATCAAACTGGGACTGGTACAGACGGTAGTAGAAGCCCTGCTGTGCCATCAGGCTCTCATGGGTGCCCTGCTCCACCACCTGGCCCTTATCCAGCACCAGAATATTATCCGCGCTGCGGATAGTGGACAATCGGTGGGCGATCACGAAGCAGGTCTTATCCTGCATAAGATTTCGCATGGCCGCCTGGATATGCTGCTCTGTACGGGTATCCACATTGGAGGTAGCCTCGTCCAAAATCAGCATATGGGCATCCAGCAGCATGGCACGGGCAATGGTCAGCAGCTGCTTCTGTCCCTTGGAAATAGATGTGCCGTTGTCGGACAGTACCGTATTGTAGCCCTCCGGCAGTCGGGATATATAGCCGTGAATATGGGCGGCCTTGGCAGCTGCCACCACATCTTCCATGGTGGCGCCGGGCTTTCCGTAGGCAATGTTATCGTAGATAGTGCCGTGGAACAGCCAGGTATCCTGCAGCACCATGGAATAGGCTCTGCGCAGGGAATCACGGGTCACATGGCGGATGTCATGGCCATCCACCAGCACCGTTCCCTTATCCACATCATAAAACCGCATCAGCAGATTGATGATGGTGGTCTTGCCTGCTCCTGTGGGGCCCACGATGGCGGTCAAGCTGCCGGGAGGTGCATACAGATCCAGGTCGGTGATAATGGGCTTGCCGGGATCGTAGGAGAAATCCACATCCTCCATACGCACATCGCCGGTGACGGCTTCCAAAACCAACGCATCGGGCTCGTCCGCGGTTTCCGGGTCTGCATCAATGAGCGTAAATACCCGCTCTGCCGCCGCCATAGCGCTTTGCAGCTCTGCCAAAATATTGGCAAACTCGTTAATAGGGCCGGAGAAACGCCGGGAGTACTGCACAAAGCTGCTTAGATCGCCCAGGCCGATCTGTCCTTGCAGAAACAGGCTGGAGCCAAATACACATACCAGTGCCAGGGAGATATTGTTGATGAAATTCACGCAAGGGCCGGTGAGCGTGCCGTTGGCTTCTGCCTTAGTGTAGGCATCCACAGCCGCGGTATTCTTCCGGTCGAATTCCTCCAAAACCGCCTCTTCCCTGCCGTAGGCACGAACGGTCTTTTGTCCGGAGAGCATCTCCTCCACAAAGCCGTTCAGCTGTCCCAGAGCTGCACTGCGGCGGCGGAACAGCGGGCGCACCCGCTTGGTCAGCCATTTGGTGAACAGGAAGGTAATGGGAATGGTAAATGCAAAAATGATCACCAATTTCGGCGCAATGGTCAGCATCATCACCAGGGATACCACCACCGTGATCACGCTTTGCAGGATCTGCAGCAGATCTGAGGACAGGCTTTGATTCACCGTATCCACATCGTAGGTAACGGTGCTGATAATATCGCCGGTTTGGAATTTGTCAAAATAGCTTACAGGCAGGGCGGCCATTTTCTCGAAAATATCGTGGCGCATCTGCTTGGTGACATTTTTGGACACTCTAACCATGACCAGGTGCAGGAAAAAACCAAAAATGCCCGACAAAACATAGCACACAGCCATGAGCCATGCACATTCATACATGGTATCGAAGTCCACCTGGCCCTTTCCCTTGGAAATGGCATTGATGGCCTCGCCGGACAGCTTGGGGCCGTACAGGGAAAGCAGGCTGCTGACCACGCTCAGTGTCAGCGCCAGCACCAGCAGCAGCCGGTTTCTGCCCAGGTATTTCCACACTCTTTTCAGAAGTGGGCCGGGAGCGATTTTCTTTGCCTCAAAGCGACGGGTATCACCACTGCGTTCATTGCGGGTGTACCGTCCGCCGCCGATCATACCGGGATTTGCCATTACAGCGCCTCCTTTCCGTCACCCATTTGGGTTTGGGCGATCATGCGGTATTCCTCACAGGTTTCTATGAGATGTGCATGGTCACCGCTGCCGATGACCTGCCCCTCATTCAAAACCAGAATCAGATCCGCATGCATTAGAGAGCTGATCCGCTGCGCCACCACCACGGTGGTGGTGTTGCGGTAATCTTTCCGCAGCGCCTGCCGCAGCTCGGAGTCGGTTTGATAATCCAAAGCAGAGGACGCATCGTCCAAAATCAGAATCTCCGGGTCAGCTGCCAGAGCCCGGGCAATGAGCAGTCGCTGCTTCTGTCCGCCGGACAGGTTGTTGCCGCGAACAGCCACTTCCCCATCCATACCCTTTTCCCGGATGAAGCCTGCCTGGGCAGCCACCGCTGAGCGCTGCACCGCATCCTCACTCAGTTCCCGGAAAAATGTAATATTATCCCGAATACTGCCTTCTGTAAGGAAATCGTTTTGGAATACCACGCCGAATTTCTTACGAAGCAGCTTATAATCTATGGTACGGATATCCTGTCCGTCAATGTAGATCCGTCCTTCGTCCGGGTCATACAGCCGTAAAAGCAGATTGATGATCGTGGATTTACCCGAGCCGGTAGCGCCCAAAATACCCAGGGTCCGCCCACGCTCCAGGGTAAACGACAGGTTTTCAATATTGGTGCCTACGCCTGTATAGGAGAAGGTCACATCTTCAAATACAATATGGGGTGCATCGGTTTTCTCTTCCAAGGATGCGGGCAAAACCTGCAGATCCTCCGGAAGCTCCAGCACATCCGCCACACGGTTGGCACTGGCCTGTCCCTTGGACCACATGACGAAGATCCGGGTCACGCCCAGCATGGCGTTGAGGATCATGGTGAAATAGGTCAAAAACGCCAGGATCACACCGCCGTCAAAAGCGCCGTCATTGACCCGGTAGGCACCGATGATTACCACCAGGGTCAAGCCGATCCGCAGGGTCAGCGTCACCACAGGATTGGTAATGGAAGACACCGTTGCCGCCTGCTGGCCCGTGCGGCTCAGATCGGAGTTTACATCATTGAAGCGCCCTTTTTCGTACTCGGTCTTGCTCAGCGCCTTAATGACCCGGATGCCCGTAATATTCTCCTGCAGCACCCGCACCACCTTATCCAACGCGGTCTGCTGCTTGGTGTACAGAGGTACGCTGTATTTGGTAACGAAATACACCACCAGGGCAATGATGGGCAGCAGGGACAGCAGCACCAGCGACAGCACCATATCCATACGCATCATCATAACCATGCCGCCCACCAGCAAAATAGGCGCACGGATGCCCATGCGCTGAACCCGGGCCAGCAGCTGATTCACATTGTAGGTATCGCTGGTCAGCCGGGATTCGGCGGAGGATACGGTCAGCTTGTCCATCTGCCGGGCGGACAGATTTTCCAGTTTTTTAAACAGATCATGACGAATCTTCTTTGTGATCTTGCCGGAGGATCTGGCGGTCATACGGTTGGCCAGAATATTGCCAATCAGCGCCAATGCCGCAAAAATCACCATGTATAGACCATACAGATAGATCTGTGTTTTCTGACCTGCGGGCACCTTTTCGTCCACCATGATCTGCATCAGATTGGGGATCTGCAGCTCACAAATGGTGGCAACAAATTTGATGACCATAGTCAGGATCATATACAGCACATAGGGTTTTATGTATTTCCCCAGTTTGGCCAAGTCAATCCTCCTCCATCCATTGTCGCGCACGCTGCTTCATGCGGCTGAGCAAACCCTCCAGGATCTGCAATTCCTCCGGGGAAAACTCCTCGGTCACATATTCTTCCCAAGCCTTTGCCACAGCCTTGACCTGGGGCACCAGCTCCAGGGCTTTTTCCGTGGGATTTAAGCGGGTAATGCGCTTATCCTTGGTGCAGGGAGTGCGCAGCACCAGGCCGTTTTCCTCCAGTATGGCCACCTGGCGGGTAATGTTACTCTTATCCAGTGCCACACGATGGGCGATCTCATCCTGGGAAATGCCCGGATGGGAGCAGATCTCCTGCAAAGTCAAGGACTGTCTGGCTGTGAGACCCAGTGGCTCCAGCTCCCGATTCCGGTATCTGGCACCGCACCGGGAAACAAAGGTAAGATCCTTAACAACTTTGGACATAAACACTCCTCCATTTTGTTGCGCTCGCAACTGTTGCGTTTGCAACTATTGTAGCACCTGTATATAGATTTGTAAAGAACAAATTCCAATTTATCGTTCTAAGGCTCCCCTTGTAGGGGAGCTGTCACCGAAGGTGACTGAGGGGTGTAAAAGCCAATATTTATGCGGTTTTTGACAACACCCCTCCGCCCCTTTGGGGCACCTCCCCTGCAGGGGAGGCAAAGCGGAAAATTTGAATTTACAGTAGATTTTTTCTCATAAAGATAGTATAATCGTTTCAGATAAATTAAGGAGGTTTTTCCTATGAAATACGGTTTTGGCGTGGATTTGGGCGGCACCACTGTAAAGATCGCCTATTTTGACACCACCGGTAAGATGATCAGCAAGTGGGAGATCCCCACAAATACCGCAAATAACGGCGAAAAGATCCTGCCGGACATCGCTGCAGCCATTGAAAACTACATCACCGACAACCACATCGACCGCGGCAGCCTGATCGGCATCGGCATCGGTGTGCCCGGCCCGGTCAGCACCCGGGGCGTGGTCAACAAGTGCGTGAACCTGGGCTGGGGCGTGTTCAACATTGAGGTTGAGCTGAGCAAACTGACAGGAATGCCTGTACAGGCCGGCAACGATGCCAATGTGGCTGCCCTGGGCGAAAGCTGGCTGGGCGGCGGCAAGGGCTGCCAGAATGTGGTCATGGCCACCCTGGGTACCGGCGTTGGTGGCGGTATCATCATCGAGGGCAAAATGGTAGCCGGTGTTCACGGCGCAAAGTCGGGTCGTAGCCATGTCGTTCTGTGAGCCAAGGAGTTGATAGCCCCAGTTGTCTTCCTAAGACCGCTTGGCCCTCCGACTTGCGGCAAGGGCTGCCAGAATGTGGTCATGGCCACCCTGGGTACCGGCGTTGGTGGCGGTATCATCATCGAGGGCAAAATGGTAGCCGGTGTTCACGGCGCA
>JAZNHQ010000239.1:0-10794 GCA_045577035.1 Faecousia sp.
CTCATCAGTCAAAAATCAAATAGATTTTTGACAGCTTCCCCCCAGGGGGAAGCCTTTACGCATCGAAATGACAGCGCGATAAATTGGAATTAATTCTTTACCTTAGGAGCATTTTGTAGTATACTGTATTATGGAAGAATAAGGGGCGCGAATGACCCGTTTTGAAAGGAAGAAGTGGATATGAACAACATGATCCCCCGTCCGGAGCATCCCAATCCCCAATGGGTGCGTAAGAACTGGAAGAACCTGAATGGCACCTGGGCCTTTGAAGTCGACAATGCCTGCAGCGGTGAATTCCGTGGCCTTATCGAGGCACCTACCCTCAGTGGCACCATTACTGTGCCTTTCTGCCCGGAATGTAAATTGTCCGGCGTGGAAAACAAGGACTTCATGGACTGCGTGTGGTACAAAAAGACCATTTCTCTGACCAAAGAGGACTTAAGCGGCAACCGAGTGCTGCTGCACATTGGCGCTTGCGATTACGAAACCAAGGTTTGGATCAACGGTCAGTCCACCGGCTTCTCCCATAAGGGCGGCTATACCCCCATTGATTTGGATATTACGGCCTTTGCGGTGGAGGGTGACAATCTGATCACCATTGCGGCCTATGACGACATCCGTTCCTTTAAGCAGCCCGGGGGCAAGCAGTCCGCCCAGTATGGCTCTTACCGTTGCTACTATACTCGCACCACCGGTATCTGGCAGACGGTTTGGTACGAGATCGTACCGGAAAGCTACATCAAGTATGCTCGTTTTACCCCCGATGCAGAGAATGCCTCCGTACTGATCGAGGCAGAGCTGTGCGGCATGGGCGATCTGTCCGCAGAGGTCTATTTTGATGGCCGCCTGGTAGGTCAGGGCGTGAAGAAGAACAAGACCGTCACCGGTCAGCTGGAGATTCAGCTGTCGGAGTCTCACTTGTGGGATTTGGGCCAGGGCAACCTGTACGATGTGATCCTGCGCTTCGGCAAGGATGAGGTCAAGAGCTATTTCGGCCTGCGCACCATTGAACTGAAGGACGGCAAGTTCTATCTGAACGGCAAGTGCGTGTTCCAGCGGCTGGTGCTGGATCAGGGTTACTATCCCGACAGCCTGACCACTGCTCCCACCGAGGAAGCCCTCGTTAAGGATATTGAGTTGGGTTTCATGGCAGGCTTCAACGGCGCCCGTATGCACCAAAAGGTTTTTGAACCCCGGTATTTGTACTATGCTGACCGCATGGGTTACATGGTTTGGGGCGAGTACGGCAGCTGGAGCATTGATATTTCCGAGCTGGATGCGGTGGCCTGGTTCCTGCCCGAGTGGTTGGAAAGCGTCCGCAGAGACTACAGTCACCCTGCACTGATCACATGGTGTCCCTTTAACGAGACCTGGGATACCCATTTCCACCACCAGGAAAAGTACAGCCGTGAGCAGAACAACGATGTGGTGCGCATTATCTACGAGCAGACCAAGCTGGCCGACCCCACCCGTCCCTGTGTGGATGCCAGCGGCAACTACCATGTGAAGACAGATATCTACGATGTCCACGACTATGAGCAGGATCCTGCCATTTTCAAGGCCAATTACGATCGCCTGGTTACGGAAAACGAGCTGTGGGATCGCCACCATCTGCGCCATCGTTTCAATGGCCGCACCCAGGGTGTGCGTCAGACCTGGCGGGGCGAGCCTGTCCATGTGTCCGAATACGGCGGCATCGGATTCCAGCTGGAAAGCAACGATACTGAGCGCAAGGGCAGCTGGAGCTACGGTAAGACCACTGCCAGCTATGAAGAATTCTATGCCCGCTATGAGGGCTTGACCACTGCGATTTTGGACAACCCCAAGATCTTCGGCTTCTGCTACACCCAGCTGACGGATGTGGAGCAGGAGAAGAACGGCCTGTTTGACTATGTGACCCGTGAGCCAAAATTCGACATGGCTATTATCTCGGAAATCAACAAGCGCAAAGCCGCGGTTGAAGATTGACATTCTAAGCCCGGAAAGATATAATATTGTGGTTGATATTCCACACAAGAAGGAGCGAAGTTTATGTATTACCGTATGAAGGTCGCAGGTCTGGAGCGCGATCTGCCCATCTGCAAGGTCACAGACGATCTGTATATTGCCGGTTTCGTCATTTTCGGAGACCAGGAGCTGACCGTGGCCTGCGCCCGGGATCTGTTGGCAAAGGCACCGGAGTATGACTACATTATCACTGCTGAGGCAAAGGGTATTCCTCTGGCACACGAAATGGCAAGACAGGCCGGCGCTGCCAAGTATTTCCTGGCACGCAAAGCCCCCAAGCTGTACATGACCGGCGTGTTTGAGGTGAGTGTTAACTCTATTACCACCGCCAAGGAGCAGAAGCTGTATCTGGACACTGCAGATGCCGAGCTCATGAAGGGCAAGAAGATTCTGATCGTGGACGATGTGATCTCCACCGGCGAGAGCCTACTGGCTCTGGAAAAGCTGGTCGAGAAGGCAGGCGGCATTATTGCCGGCCGCATGGCTGTACTGGCTGAGGGCGACGCCCAGGACAGAGAGGATCTGGTATACCTGGAAAAGCTGCCCCTGTTCAATCCCGACGGCACTATTAAAGAATAACAAAGAGGTTGTCTCAAAATGAATGAGACAACCTCTTTTTATGCAAAAATTAATTTGTAGGGGAGGCGTTTCTGCCTCCCGCGGGACGGGAAACCCGTCCCCTACGCGCAACTGTTTAATTGTTGCCGTAGGAAGGCTCCTCCCGGAGCGTCCGCTGCAAATACCGATGGTATATGCGGACACCCGAGGACGGGTGTCCCTACAAAGGGGTAAGATAAATTGGAAGTTATCGTACGCGCAGTTCCCAAAAGGCTACCGCACTGGCGGCGGCCACATTCAAAGAGTCTACTCCATAATACATGGGGATCTTCACCGTGTGGTCGCAGGCGGTGACGGTGGCATCTGCCAAACCGTCGCCCTCGGTGCCCAGCACAATGGCCAGCTTGTCAATGTCCTTTAGCTTGGGATCTTCCACGGAAACAGAATCCTCGGAAAGTGCCATGGCAGCGGTTTGGAAGCCCTGCTCTTTCAATAGCTCCAGCCAATTGTGGGGCAGGAAAGTCCAGGGGATCTAAAATACAGTGCCCATGCTTACCCGGGCAGACCGCCGATACAGCGGATCGCTGCAGCCGGGGGTCAGCAGCACCGCATCCATGCCCAGTGCCGCTGCGCTGCGGAAAATGGCGCCTACATTGGTGGGGTTCATGACCTCCTCCAGTACGGCCACCCGACGGGCGTTTTTCAGCACCTGCTCCGGTGTGGGCAGGGGAGGGCGGCGCATGGCGCACAGCAATCCCCGGGTCAGCTTGTAGCCGGTAATTTGGGCAAGAATGTCCATGGGGGCGGTGTACACAGGTACATCACCGCAGCGCTCAATGGCTTCCAATCCTTCGCCGGCAATGAGCTTGCGCTCAGCCAGCACGGACACGGGGATACACCCGGCATCCAGTGCCCGGCAGATAACTTTCGGGCTTTCCGCAATGAACATGGCATTGGCCGGGTCAAAGCGATTCATCAGCTGCGCCTCCGTGAGCCGTGCAAAGGGATCCAGCTCCGGGGCGTGAAAATCAGTAATTTCAATAATATTGGGCATAGTCCACTCCTGATGCTTTTTGCACCATTATAGTAAGGGCGTCACAAAAAGTCAAATTCATATTTATCGTACACCCTTGTAGGGACCGGCGTCCTCGACGGTCCGCAATTACGCACTGCGGTAACGGACCGTCCGGGAGGCCGGTCCCTACAACGCATCGAAATAACAGAGCGATAAATTGAAATTTGAAAAGGCGTGGTTTAAGATATAAATTCCGGGAGAGTCGTGGACTCTCCCGGTGTGTTTTATACTCTTGCGTGACCCTGGGCGCAGATCACATTGACCACTTCGTCCACACATTCCTGGCAGGTCTGCTTGTTAGCAGCCTCTACCATGACCCGGATCACAGGCTCTGTGCCGGATTCACGAACCAGGATTCTGCCGGTGTCGCCCAACCGGTCAGCCACGGCCTTGACGGCCTCCTGTACCTTGGGGTCGTTCTGTGCCTCAGGCTTGGAGTTTACCCGGACATTCTTCAGAACCTGGGGATAAATGGTCAAGCCCTCGCACAGCTGGCTCAGCTTGCACTTGCCTGCCAGCATGACCTCCATGATCTTCAAGCTGGTCAGAATGCCGTCGCCGGTGGTGGCGTACTTGGAAATGATGATATGGCCGGACTGCTCACCGCCCAGACGGCAGCCGTTCTGCACCATATATTCATACACATACTTGTCGCCAACCTTGGTCTTGGCGTAGCCGATGCCCTTCTCGTCCAGGGCCTTGTACAGACCAAAGTTGGACATAACGGTGGTGACTACGGTATTGTTGTCCAGCTGACCTTTCTTGCGCATATAGTCGCCCAGGATATACAGAATGTGGTCGCCGTTGACAACCTCACCGTTTTCGTCCACACACAGGCAGCGGTCCGCATCGCCGTCATAGGCAAAGCCCACATCCAGGCCGTTGTCTACCACATATTTCTGCAGAACTTCAATGTGGGTAGAGCCTGCGTTGTTGTTAATATTGGTGCCATCGGGGTCGGCGTTGATCACATAGGTCTTTGCACCCAGGGCATCAAACACGGATTTTGCAATGTTCCAGGCGGCACCGTTGGCGCAGTCCAGACCGACCTTCATGCCCTTGAAGGAGTACAGACCCAGGCTGATCAGATAACCGATATAGCGGTTACGGCCGGAGCTGTAGTCCACGGAGCAGCCCACATGCTCTTTCTTACCGTAGGGCAGCTCTGTCCACTTTTGACCGAACAGCTCCAGGTTGCCGTCGATATAGGCTTCCACCAGCTCGATGGTTTCGTCCTCCATCTTCTCGCCGTTGTGGTTGAGCAGCTTGATGCCGTTGTCGTAATAGGGGTTGTGGCTGGCGGAGATCATAATGCCGCAGTCAAACTCATCCACCCGGGTCACATAGGCCACGGAGGGGGTGGTAGTCACGTGCAGCAGGTATGCGTCTGCGCCGGAGGCGGTCAGACCGGCGGCCAGGGTATACTCAAACATATAGCTGGAACGGCGGGTGTCCTTGCCGATGACGATCCGGGCGGGCTCGTCGCTGCCTGCGCGGCGCTTCAGCTCGCCATAGTACCAGCCCAAGAAACGGCCAACTTTATAAGCGTGGTCTGCAGTCAGATCCACATTGGCTTCGCCGCGGAAGCCGTCAGTACCAAAATATTTTCCCATAATTCGATTCTCCTATTATTTCTTAGTTACGATTTTGCCAGGAGCCTTATAAATGCTGTTTGCGGGGATCACCCCACGGACACAGGAAGTGGGGTACACATTGGAATCTCTGCCGATGACCGTGCCGGGGTTCAGAACGCTGTTGCAGCCTACCTCTACCCGGTCGCCCAGCATGGCACCCACTTTTTTGATGCCGGTTTCGACGGGCTGCTTTGTGTGGATCACCACCAAAGACTTGTCGGATTTCACATTGGAGGTGATGGAGCCTGCACCCATGTGTGCCTTGTAGCCCAAAATGCTGTCGCCAACATAATTATAATGAGGGACCTGCACATTATCGAACAGGATCACATTCTTCAGCTCCACGGAATTGCCCACAACGCAGTTGTCGCCCACCAGGGCGCTGCCCCGGACAAACGCACCGTGGCGAACCTCTGTATTTGCGCCGATAATGCAGGGCTCACCCAGAAAAGCGGTGGGGGCAACCTTAGCGGTGTTGTGTACCCATACATTTTCGGATACCTGGGTGTATTCCTCGCCCAAAGCAGGGCCCAGCTGCAAGATCAGCTCTTTAATGCCCTTTAAAGCCTCCCAGGGATAAGTGAAGCCGCTCAGGTATTTTGCGGCCTTAGTGTGGGAAAGATCATATAGATCCTGGATTTTTACCATAGTGACACATCCTTTATTGTTGAAAATGACAAATAAATAGTTGCTAACGACAAAAGTATAGCACAACTGTGCTCCAGTTGCAATCTTTTTTTACAGTAATTTTCTGTATTATACATATAGAATGAATTTGAATTTGAAAAATTTTAAATTTTCCTATTGACAAGCGGGGAAGTGCATGTTATACTCTAGGTGTAAATAAGAATTATTCTTGTTTAGAAACTGAAAACGAGGTGATGGCATGGAAGTTCCCGGCAAGCAGTTTCGCAAGCGCAATGCGATCCTGGAATACCTGCGTGGAACAAAAGCCCACCCCTCGGCGGAAATGGTTTATGCAGACTTGAAGCAGCAGATCCCGGATCTGTCCATGGGGACAGTGTACCGGAATTTGAATCTGTTTCGTCAGCAGGGACTGGCCAGTGTCGTCGCTACCGTTCGAGGTGTGGAACGATTTGACGCAAATACCGATCCCCATGTGCATTTCATCTGCAACGGCTGTGACGCGGTCATAGACCTGATGCAGATGAAGATCCCCCCGGAGCTGACAAACCGGGCTGCCACCGAATCCGGTGGCGAAGTGGAGGCTTGCAGCCTGAGCTTTACCGGGCTGTGCAGCCAATGTGTCCGTAAAGACAGCGGTGCTACCGCATAATTAACAATATCTATTATATATTTTGGAGGAAATTATTATGAAAAAGTTTGTATGTTCTGTTTGTGGTTATGTTCACACTGCCGAGGAGCTGGAAGCCGATTTCCGCTGCCCCGTGTGCAAGGTGCCTGCTTCCAAGTTCGTGGAGCAGAAGGGTGAGATGAAGCTGGCTGCTGAGCATGAGTTCGGCATCTACGGTTCCACCGTGGAGAACAACCCCGACATTTCCGCAGAGGACAAGGCATATATCCTGGAGCAGCTGAAGGCCAACTTTGAGGGCGAGTGCAGCGAGGTCGGTATGTACCTGTGCATGGCTCGTATTGCTCACCGTGAGGGTTACCCCGAGATCGGCCTGTACTGGGAGAAGGCAGCCTGGGAAGAGGCTGAGCATGCTGCAAAGTTTGCAGAGCTGCTGGGCAGCACCCTGGAGCCCAACATGACTGCTTCCACCGAGAAGAACCTGGCATGGCGTGTGGACTGCGAGTTCGGCGCAACCCAGGGCAAGACCGACCTGGCCATCTGCGCAAAGAAGAACGGCCTGGATGCCATTCACGACACCGTCCATGAGATGGCCCGCGATGAGGCCCGGCACGGTAAGGCTCTGAAGGGTCTGCTGGAGCGTTACTTTCGCTAAGCAGGAAGAACCTGCCCAAGATCCCAAGGCGTTGTACAATTTAAGCTACGGCTTGTTTGTACTGACCGCCCGGGATCAGGAAAAAGATAACGGCTGCATTGCCAATACCTGTTTTCAGGTGGGCAGCGATCCCACAAAGCTGGCCATTTCCGTCCAGAAGGGGAACCTGACCCGGCAGATGATCGAAAATACCGGCATCTTCAATGTGAGCGTGCTTACGGAGGATGTACCCTTTGAGACCATTCGCCATTTTGGTATGCAGTCCGGTCGGGATACCGACAAGTTTGCGGAATTTACGCAAGTTACACGCAGCTGTAATGGCTTGTATTATGTAAACCAAAATACCAATGCCATGTTCTCCTGCAAGGTGCTTTCCAAGCAGGATCTGGGCAGCCATACGCTGTTCGTGGGTGAAGTGACTGAGAGTAAAGTCCTGGGCAAGGGAATATCTTGTACCTATGCCCACTATCACAAATCCATCAAACCGAAAATGTAAGGAGAGAGTATTATGAAGTACCTGTGCCCCTGTGGCTATGAATATGACCCCGCTGTAGGCGATCCTGAAAATGGCGTAGCACCCGGCACCCCCTGGGAGGATGTTCCCGAGGATTGGGTTTGCCCTGTGTGCAGCCTGGGTAAGGAAGTCTTTGAAGAACAATAATGGGAAAAGCAGTGGGGGAGACTCCACTGCTTTTTGCGTATAGTGTGTCAATAATTGGGAAAGCTAACTGCGTAAAGGAGGGAAATTCCATGACGAAAAAATTATTTATGATTCTACCTGCACTGGTATTGATCCTGGGGCTGTTCACAGCCTGCGGTATGGGCGGTGATAACAATGCCAATGGCGTTGCGGACACCACCGGCGCTGCGCAGCAAAGAGATATGCTGGGTGAGCCCATGAACACGGCTGCCACTGACCGGATCACTGCGGAGCAGGCACAGCAAATTGCGCTGGATTATGTAAACCTAAAGGCCGACCAGGTCAGCGGTATGCGTGTACACTACGATGTGGATGACGGCATCCAGGAGTATGATGTAGACTTTTTCTACAATGGTCTGGAATACGAATTTGAGATCCACGCTAAGACCGGAAAAGTCATTTCCTTTGAAACTGATGACTGACAAACAAATTGCCCTGTTGCAAACGCAATAGGGCAATTTGTGTATATTTTACCCTTGTATTTACCAAAAACAATTATTTTGTTGACGGCAATAAAACCGGTGATATAATGGAATTATCAAAAAATGGAGGGTTATTCCATGAAAAAGATCACATTTGCCGTCCTTGGCATGGGCAACCGTGGCACCCAATATACTGCCAACATTCTCAAGTATCCGGAACAGGCAGAGGTGGTGGCTATGGCGGATTACCGCCGTATTCGCCTGGATGCTGCCAATAAGTATCTGAATCTGCCGGAGGAGCGGCTGTTTGACAGTGCGGATTCCATTCTGGCACAGCCCAAGCTGGCGGATATTATGGTCATTGCCACCCAGGATGCCCAGCATAAGGATCACGCCATCCGTGCGATGGAGCAAGGTTATGATCTGCTGCTTGAAAAGCCCATTTCCAATAAACTTGACCAGATCGTACAGATCGCCGATACCGCCAAACGCCTGGGTAGAACGGTGTTTGTGTGCCATGTGCTGCGCTACACCATGTTCTATAAGCAGATCAAGAAGCTGCTGGATGAGGGCGTGGTAGGCAAGATCGAGACCGTGGATGCTTCTGAGCATGTGGGCTATTACCACATTGCCCACAGCTATGTCCGTGGCAACTGGCATAAAGAGGCTGATTCCAGTCCCATGATCCTGGCCAAGTGCAGCCACGATATGGATATTCTGCTGTGGCTCATCGGCAAACCCTGTAAGAAGGTCAATTCCTTTGGCAGTCTGGACTACTTCACCAAGGAAAACGCTCCGGAGGGTGCCCAGGAGCGCTGCAAGGATTGCCAGCTGGACTGCCCCTTCCACGCACAGCGTTTCTACCTGTCCCGGATTCCCGGTTGGCCTGCCAATATTCTAAATCCGGAGCCTACAGAGGAAAATATTCTGAAGACTTTGGACGAGACCGATTACGGCAAGTGTGTATTCCACATGGACAACGATGTGGTGGATCATCAGACCTGCAACCTGCTCTTTGAGGGCGGCGTCACCGCCACCTTCCAGATGACCGGCTTTAACAATAAGCAGACCCGGTATATCCGTATTATGGGTACCGAGGGTGAGATCTGGGGCTGCATGGGCGATAAGAAGGTCTACTGGCAGCGCTACGGCAAGGAGCGTCACGAGATCGACCTAACCACTCTGACCACCGATTTCTCCGGCCATGGCGGCGGCGACCAGGGCCTCATTCATGATGTGATCCGTTACATGAGCGGCGAACAGTTCGATACCAGCTCTGTGACCCTCATTGACCGCAGCGTGGAGAGCCATTACCTGGCCTTTGCCGCAGAGGCCAGCCGTGTCCAGGACGGCAACACCGTGGATGTGGAAGCCTTTAAAAAGAATCTCAATGCCTGATCCTGTTCTCCATATGCCCGGAGTGAACCACCGGGGGCTTGGGATCCTTGGCCTCCCAGGGGATGGGCTGTTTTTCGTCTTTCTTGTTCATATTTCTCCCTCCGGGCTTAGTATATGGAAAAAACATGGAATAATACTTGACTTTTGAAGGGAAATGGTCTATACTACACTAGTCTGCGAATGCGGACAATCCTTGCTTCCGGCGCGACCGGAGGCCAAAAGTCCAAAAGGAGGTGCAAACAACATGGCTAAGATCACCGGTAAGTACGAGGTGCTGTATATCATCGACCCTGCTCAGGGCGAGGAAGGCATCGCAGCACTTGTGGAAAAGTTCAAGGCAATGGTGGAAGCGGAGGGTACTCTGTCCAACGTTGACGAGTGGGGCAAGCGTCGTCTGGCATACCCCATCAACGATCTGCCCGAGGGCTACTATGTTCTGATGAACTTTGAGTCCAAGCCCGAGTTCCCCGCAGAGATGGAGCGTGTGATGAAGATCACCGAAGGCGTCCTGCGCTGCCTGACCACCGTCGTGGCAGAGTAAGGAGGAACTACCATGCTCAACCACATTACCATCATGGGTCGTCTGACCCGTGACCCCGAGCTCCGTCGCACTGGTTCCGGCGTAGCGGTCGCCAGCTTTACTGTGGCTGTGGACCGTGACTTCGGTAACAGGGAGAGCGGAGAAAAGGAAACCGATTTCATTGACTGTGTCGCTTGGCGTCAGACCGGAGAGTTTATCTCCAAGTATTTCACCAAGGGCTCCATGATCGTGGTTTCCGGCCGGCTGCAGATTCGCGGCTGGACTGATAAGGACGGCAACAAGCGTCGCGCTGCTGAGGTCGTGGCAGACAATGTCTACTTCGGCGAAAGCAAGCGCAGCAACGAGGGTAGTGCTTATGGCAATAGCTACAGCGCTCCTGCTGCTCCCAGCTACGGTGGCGGTTATAGCGCCCCTGCAGCTGCTCCTGCATCCGATTTTGCGATGCTGGACGATGACGATGCACAGCTGCCCTTCTAATTCTTGACTTTTCTACAATGTTACGAAGGAGGTAATCTTCATGGCTAACGAACA
>JAZNHQ010000240.1:0-5583 GCA_045577035.1 Faecousia sp.
TAGTTCTCGCAAGAATGAGTATTTTGGGGCTGATCAATTTCGCTGTAATTGCCATCCTTACACCCCTGTGCCGTATTGGTAATGATTTTTCTCTGCTTCGAACTGGGATGTATCTTATGGTTCCGTACCTTTTGACTGTAAATTTTAGTTTGTGGATCACTCGCCAAGTCAATAGTAGGGAAACTATTTATGGGTGTATGTGTGTTGCCGTAATTGTCAGCGGGATCAATACCTGTCTGCATTTTGTAACAGACCTCGTATATCAAGAGATTTACATCGGTTGGTGGATCGTTCTGTCTGTTTTCTTACTCATAGAGTTGGCCTATGAACTACACTGCACGATAAAGCGAACGGAGGAATACACATGGAACTTGTCATCGATAGGCTAACAAAGCAATTTCAAAATAAAATCGCAGTAGACCGTGTCAGCCTGCGCTTGCATAGCGGTGTTTTTGGCCTCTTGGGCACGAACGGCGCAGGAAAAACCACACTGATGCGTATGCTCTGTGGCATCCTGCAACCTACAAGCGGTACTATCACTTTCGATGGTATGGATGTTCGTGAGGAAGGCTATCGTGCGATATTAGGGTACCTGCCTCAGGATTTCGGCTATTATCCGGAATTTACTGCTATGGATTTTCTGTTGTATATGGCAGCATTGAAGGGGCTGCCCAAGCAATCAGCGAAACGGCGAGCAAATGAGCTTCTGGAATTGGTCGGCCTGCAAGACATGGGCCGCAAAAAGATAAAAACATTTTCGGGCGGCATGAAACAGCGCCTGGGAATCGCGCAGGCATTGCTGAACAACCCCAAGCTGCTGGTCCTCGATGAGCCCACCGCCGGACTGGATCCCAAGGAACGGGTGCGTTTCCGCAACCTTATTGGGCAACTTGGCAAAGACAGTATCGTACTTCTGTCCACCCATATTGTTTCTGACATCGAGCATATTGCCGATGAGGTACTCATGATGAAAGATGGAAATTTGGTTTATCGCGGAGCATGGGACGAACAAATGGGGGATTTAGAGAGCTTCTATCTTGCGCAATTCGAGGAGGGGGGCCATGAATAATCTGTTTACCCTGTATGGTTATGAACTGAAAAAGCTGATGCAGAAGAAGCTGCTTTGGGTCGCTTTTCTTGTCTGTATGGCAGCCATTGCCTTTTCAATCCTGTTTCCTTTACTGGGAACCTATTCCGTAAATGGGGTATCCGTCAGCACAAATTACGAACAACATCTGATCGATCAGGCATACCGCAAAGCACTCAGCGGCAAGCCCATAAACCAATCCCTGTTGGAGGAAACCATTGCCGCTTACAAGGATTTGCCGATAGAAACCGATTATGTATTAACGGAAGAATACCAGACCTGCGCTAGGCCATACAGTGAAATTTTTCATCTGATCCAAGTATGGACCGGAATGGACAAAGAAACTGCCGTAAAGTGGTTCCCCGATGAAGCTGCGCTATATGCCACCATGATGGGTCGGTTTCAAGAATCAGCCATTAACAACCGTCTGACCGAAGCTGAGATTATATATTGGCAGAGACAGGCCGATACCCTTGTAACCCCTATTGTATATCAGTCCCATGAAGCATACCGAAATATCTTAGAAACATTTCTCAGTGCAGGCTTCATGATGCTTCTCTTTGCTGCCATCGCTCTTTCGAGCAGCTTTCCCGACGAGCACACGCGCCGAACAGATCAGCTTGTGCTATGTACAGCAAACGGAAAAAGACAGCTCTATTGGGTCAAGCTGTCCTCCGGAATCACCGTGGGGTGTGCTGGTGCGTTGCTCATGACGGCGCTGACTTGGGTAATGTGTCTGTGCGTATATGGTTCAGAGGGTTTTGATGCCGCGATACAGATGTTTTACACCAGCTACGCAGGCAATATCACCATAGGACAAGCCTGTCTGATTGCATACGGCTGTCTGCTGGTGACTGCGTTTTTGATCAGCATATTTGTCATGTTTCTATCCGAACTGTTTCATAGCAGTATTGCCGCAATGTCCATTACCACCGGCATGATCCTTGCCGGGATGCTTGTTCAACCACCGGCAGAGTATCGCATATTGGGACAGGTATGGGATTATCTGCCTACCTGTTTTTTGGCCATGTGGAGCACTTTTGACCTTCGATTGGTTTCTCTGTTTGGGACGCAGTTCACCTCTTATCAAATCGTTCCCTTGCTCTACATTGGTGCCGCAGCGCTGCTGGCATTCCTCGGAAGTCGTATCTATTGCCGCCGTCAGATCAGCGGAAGATAAACACACACCCGCATAAATAACAAAAGATTTCGGCAGGTGAACCTAATTTCTATACGCTGACGGCGCGCTGACGACGGTGGTGGCAAAGGTCTGTCGTGCTGACGATCTGCTGACCGAAAAGAACTGCCTAAACCAGTCTAAACCGGAATACTTCCGTCTACATCGAAACTGTGAAAACATGAGAAAAAAGCCTCATCATCCTAAGATGACGAGGCTTTCCTAGTGGTTGCGGAGGCAGGATTCCTTATTCACCCCACAAAAACTGCGTTTTTGCAGGGACCCCCAAGAGATCCAATAGACGGTTCAAATCCTGCCGGATAAAAAGAAAAACAGCCGCCATAGGCGACTGTTTTTAGTGGTTGCGGAGGCAGGATTTGAACCTACGACCTCCGGGTTATGAGCCCGACGAGCTACCAGGCTGCTCTACTCCGCGATATTTTCTTGATTGCCTGATTAGAATATCATATTTCTCACGCCTTGTCAAGCCTTTTGCCAAGAAAATCTTCGACATCCTTCGACAAGTGCCCACCGCTCTTGTATTTTTCACCAGTTTGTGGTACGCTATGGGATAATCACACCCACAAAGGAGCCATCGCTGTGAAGATCTATCAATCTGCCGAAGATTATCTGGAAGCCATCCTGACCCTGCGGGAAAAGCACGGTTCGGTGCGCTCCATTGACGTTGCCAATGATCTGAGCGTCAGCAAGCCCAGTGTCAGCATCGCCATGAAGAAGCTGCGGGAGAATGGGCTGATCTCCATGGACGCCGACGGCCACATCACCCTTTTGCCCGAGGGCGAAGCCATCGCCCGCCGGGTCTATGAGCGCCATGAGCTGCTGACCCGATTTTTCACCAAACTGGGCGTGCCCCAGGAGATCGCCGCCGCCGACGCCTGCAAGGTGGAGCACGTTTTGAGCCAGGAGACCTTTGACCGCATCAAGGCCCACGCTTTGGGCGAGGAATAACAAAAAACAGTCCATCAAAAAGCATGACGGCCGTCATGCTTTTTTCTTTTTATTCGGCTAAGAATGCCAGCACGGTCTGCTGGAAGTCGGGGGCCTCGTCATAAACGCTGTGGCCCAGATGGGGATACATTTTCAGCCTTGCCCCGGGGATGGCAGCCGCCAAGTCATAAGACGCCTGCCCGCCCACCGTCTTGTCCTGTTCTCCGCCAATCACCAGTGTGGGCACGGTGATGCGGCCCAGGCCCTCACGGGCGTCGTGGGTGCGGCAGGCTTTGGCCATGATGAGGAACTGCCGGTAAGACCGGGGCTTGGTAAACCGGGCCACCACCGGAAACATCCAGCCGTATTTTTTCAGATAGCCGTCGGAGTAGATGCGTTTTCCGTTGTCCACCATGAGGGCCCGGTGATCCCCCCGGAGGGCCATATCGCTCCAGGCATCCACCGCCGCCTCCACAATGGGGTTGGGGCAGGGGCAGGTGGCCACCGGCACCAGCTTTTCCACCAGTTGGGGGTGGTCGATGGCCAGATGCTGGGCGATCATGCCGCCCATGGACACCCCCACCACCGAGGCCCGCTCCACCCCCAGGATGTTCAGGGCGGCGGCCAGGTCCTTTGCCATATCCCGGGTGGTGCTGCCCTCTGCCAACGGGCGCTTTCGGCTGAACATCAGCACCCGGAAGTCCTTTGCCAGCTGCCGGTACAAAAAGGCGGTGGGCAGGGCGGTGCCCTTCACCGACCGCAGGCCGTCTCCCAGACCGGGCAGCAGCACCAGTGTCCGGCTGCCCCGGCCAAAGGCAACATATTCCATGACGGCATCCCCCAGAGTGACCGAGCCGTTTTTGGCGTTCCACAGCATAAAAATTCCTCCAATCAGAGAAAAACGGACGGAAAACTCCGTCCGTTTGGGCATATCAATCCTTTTCGGTCAGCTCGTCGGCCTCTACCAGACGCATACCGGCCACCGAGGACACCGGCAGGGAGAAAGCGATGGCCTGGGCCTTGGAACGCAGACCGGCCTCTTCCATGATGGCCTTCATGATATCGTCCCGGATATCCCGGCGCACCACGATGAAGACCATTTCCTTTTCCTTGACCAGCGACACGCCCAGGAACTTTTCGGCGCGCTCAATGCCGGTGCCCTTGGCATGGATCACCGTGCCGCCGCCGGCCTTTTTGGAGCGGGCAGCGTCCATGATCTGGTTGGTATAGCCCTGATTGGCGATGACGATCAGCAGTTCGTACTTGGTATCTTTCAAGGTGGTTTCTTCCCCCTTCTCATAATTCTGTCCGTCGGTGAGGAAATACAGCGCCCGCTTTCCGCCCATGGCGCTGAGGGGCACGATAAAGGCGATGCCCGTTCCGGGAACGTCGATCCGCAGGCGGCGCTCCAGATTCTTTTTGGCCTGGGCCCAGGTCTCATCGGTGACGATGCCCATGATGACCGCCTTTTCACTTTCTTCCAGACCGAAATACTCCAGCATCTCGCTGGCGGCGGTGCCGTAGCCCACCGTGCTGAAAGACACGTGGATGCCGCATTCCTGATATACCGACATATAGCGCTTGATCTTGTTACGGTCGGCGATGGTGACCATCCAGTAAAGTTCGTTCACAGGGGCACCTCCTTACAGGTCGATGATGGCGTCGTCGTCCATCATGTCGAACACCTGAGCCACCTCGCTCTGGCGTCGGATGGCGCGGTTCTTCTGCAGCTGATAGACCAGACCCAGCACCTGAATGGTGATCAGGGGGGTCATGGCCACCATGGCCACCACGCCGAAGGCGTCGGTGACGATGTTGCCCCCCACGGCGATACAGGCGCCCTGGGCAAAGGGCAGCAGGAAGGTGGCCGTCATGGGGCCGGAGGCAACGCCGCCCGAGTCAAAGGCAATGGCGGTAAAGATCTTGGGCACATAGAAGGACAGGCCCACGGCCAGGGCATAACCGGGGATCAAAAACCACATGATGTTGATGCCGGTGAGCACCCGCAGCATAGCCAGACCCACCGAGGTGGCCACGCCGATGGACATGGCCGCTCCCATAGCGCCGGCAGAAATGGCGCCGTCGGTCAGCTCCTCCACCTGCTTGTTGAGCACGTAGACGGCAGGCTCTGCCTTGACGATGAAGAAGCCGATGAGCATACCGATGGGGACGATGAACCAGCGGAAATCATGGGCCGCCATCTGCTGGCCCAGATAGTTTGCCGCCGGCATAAAGCCGATGTTGGCGCCGGCCAGGAACAGCACCAGGCCGATGTAGGTATAGGCCAGACCCACCAGGATCCGGCGCAGGCTGCGCATGGAGAGCTTGAGAGAGGCCACCTGGAAAATACCGAAAAACAGAATGATGGGGG
>JAZNHQ010000241.1:0-12917 GCA_045577035.1 Faecousia sp.
AGCCAATAACGAAGGCGGCGCCATGACCGGCTTTATGGGTCTGGGTATGGCAGGCAACGCCATGGGCGGCGGCTTCAATGCAGCCCAGCAGTTCTACGGTGCCGGAATGCAGCAGCAGGCACAGCAGGCAGAGGCTCACGGCTGGAAATGCGCTTGCGGAGCAACCGCCACCGGCAAATTCTGCTCCGAATGCGGCGCACCCAAGCCCCAGGAGGGCTGGAAGTGCAGCTGCGGCCACACCAACCAGGGCAAATTCTGCTCTGAGTGTGGTGCCAAGAAGCCGGAAGCTGACTGGACTTGCAGCTGCGGCACTGTAAACCAGGGTAAGTTCTGCTCCAACTGCGGAAGCAAGAGACCGTAATGGATACACTGCAGCAATATAAATGCCCCTGCTGCGGCGGCGCCATCGAGTTTAATACCGATGCCCAAAAAATGAAGTGTCCCTACTGTGACACGGAATTTGAAATGGAAACCTTGCGCTCCTATGACGCGATCCTGCAGGAAGATCTGCAGGAGGATATGCATTGGGAAGACGCTGCCGGCGGCAGCTGGGAGCAGGGCGAGGCAGAGAAGCTGCGCCTGTACTGCTGTAATAGCTGCGGCGGACAGATCGTAGGTGACGAGACCACAGCCGCCACCCAGTGCCCTTTCTGCGGCAATCCCGTGGTGATGATGGGGCAGCTGGCAGGCGACCTGAAGCCCGATTGGGTGATTCCCTTTAAGCTGGATAAGCAGGCCGCTGTGGAGGCGCTGAAAAAGCATTACGCCGGCAAAAAGCTCTTGCCGGATGCCTTTAAAGATCAGAATCATATTGAAGAGGTCAAGGGTATTTATGTGCCCTTTTGGCTGTATAATGCCCGGGCCAATGCCCAAATGCGCTATCGTGCCACCCGGATCCGCCGTTGGAGCGACAGCCGGTATATCTATACCCAAACCAGCCATTATGCGGTGCACCGTTCCGGTACGCTGGATTTCGAGCGGGTGCCTGTGGACGGCTCTTCCAAAATGGATGATGCCATGATGGAATCCATTGAGCCCTACAACTATGCCGATGCGGTGGATTTTCAGACCGCTTATTTGGCGGGCTTCTTTGCGGATAAGTATGATGTGGATTCCGCAGCCAGCCAAAGCCGTGCCAATGACCGTATCCGCAAAACCACCGAGCAGGAATTTATGCGGACAGTGGTGGGCTATCATACGGTCACCCCCCAATCCCAGGGCATGACCTTGTCTGACAGCAGTGCCAAATATGCCCTGTGCCCGGTTTGGATTCTGAACACCCAATGGAACGGACAGAAGTATACCTTTGCTATGAACGGTCAGACCGGAAAAATGGCAGGCGACTTGCCTATGGATAAGGGCAAGATGTACAAATGGCTTTTTGGTGTCATGGGCGCTGTGACGGCGGCAGCCTTTGCGCTGAGCTATGCCCTTTGGTGGCTGTAAGGGGGCGGAATATGAAGAAACTAATCATTTTCTGCCTGGTACTGATGGTACTGGTGATCCCTGTGTCCGCTGCGGAAGATCTGCTGGTGGACGATGCGGATCTGCTGACCTATGCCCAGGAAACGGAGTTGGAAGCCGAGCTGCGGGAGCTCAGTGAAAAATACAATATGTCCGTAGTGATCGTGACCACCGATTCTGTGGGCGAAAAGGATACGGTGGCCTACGCCGATGACTTTTTGGATTACAATGGCTACGGTGAGGATGGCATTTTACTGCTGATCAATATGGAGGATCGGCAGTGGCATATCAGCACCGTCGGTGAGGCTGTTTCTGCCTTTTCTGAGGATGATCTTGCACAGATAGAAGACGGAATCGTAGACTATTTGAGCGACGGAAACTACATGAGCGCCTTTGAGGAATTTATCAGTCAGTGTAATGATATTCTGGACGATTCGTTTGCCTGGGGTACTAATCTGATCTTTGCGCTGGTGGTAGGCCTGGTGGTTTCGCTGATCGTGGTTTTCTGCTTGAAACGGCAGCTAAAATCCGTCAAACGGCAGTATACTGCCTCAGATTATGTTCGTCCCGGAAGTCTGCAGCTGACGGGTTCCGGTGAGATCTTTTTGTATCATACCGTCAGCCGCATGGAAAAGCCTAAGCCCCAAAGCGGCTCCGGAACGCACAGATCCTCTTCCGGCCGTATGCACGGGGGCAGAGGTGGAAGATTCTAAACAAATAAGGGATATATATGAAAAAACCTGTATTTTATTCAGAAATTGCCTATTTGCTGGGTACATTTCTTTTGGCATTGGGAACAGCCATGCTGGTTTTCGGCAATTTTGGCGTGTCCATGGTGGTAGCCCCTGCCTTTGTGTTACATATTAAGCTGTCTGCGGTTTGGAGCTGGTTTAGCTTCGGCGTGGCAGAGTATTTGCTGCAGGGTGTCCTCCTGTTGGTGGTCTGGCTTTTGCTGAAAGGTAAGAAGCTTAGCTGCCTGCTGTCCTTTGCGGCGGCTTTGATCTACGGTCTGATCCTGGATGGCGCCATGTGGCTGGTTGGACTGCTGCCCGGTCTGCTGGCCGTGCGCATTGTGGTGTATGTGATCGGCGTGCTGATGTGTACGGCGGCGCTGAGCTTCCTGTTCCACAGCTACTTGCCCCCGGCGGCATATGAGTTGCTGGTGATCACCGCGTCCGGCCGCATGGGCGGTAAGCTGACCACCTGGAAGACCGTGTACGACTGCACCAGCTTGCTGGTGGCAGTGATACTGTCTTATATCCTGTTTGGGAAAATTATGGGCGTGGGGATCGGAACTGTGATTTGCGCACTGATTTACGGCACGCTGATCGGTATGTTCGACAAGCTTTGGGATCGGCTCTGGGATTTCCAGGACCTCTACCCCCATCGCCCCAAATTCAACTAAATAAAAACGGTGCTGTCTCACGCTTCGTGAAACAGCACCTTATTATATATTGCGGATAGATAACGCGTCATTGCGAACCAGTGACCGTGTCACTGGTGTGGCAATCCGCTCCCTAACCCTTCCCCTTTGGGGAAGGGGGGCGAGCGCAGCGAGGTCGGATGAGGTTTTACTTTGAGCAATTGTCGTTGTTGCCGGTTTCTCCCGCCCCCTTATTGGAAATCCCCTCAGCAAACTAGTTGCTTCCTACTACCCAACACAGTTCTATAAATTGGCTCTGTGCTTGGGGTAAGTTTTGCAGAACCGGATAAGATTGAATATACGCATACCTATGCAGATACCTGCAAGGATATAAATAAAGGAAAGATACTCAAAATCAAAGATAAATCCAATCAAACCGAATTCTCCAATCAAGGTAATCGTGGTCGGGAACCAAACCGATCCAAGGAGTACCCAATCTGCAGCGCACAGGACGATCAGGGAAAATACCCAGATGTATCCCTTCTTTAATCCATAGGAGAACATGGCAAAGTTTCCGACGATCATCATCACCAAAAGAATGGGCAGTAAGATGCCTTCCAGAGTACGGTCTGCATCCTTCGCGAGAAGTCGTCCAAAAAGACAGATCACACCAAATGCAGCCGCGGCATATAACCCCGCAAAAAGAAAATTATAAGTCTTCTTCATTTCATCCTCCAATCTTACGCGCTAATGTTATTAAGTCAAGAAAACCCTGTCGTCCAGAGTGGAGCGAAGCGAAATCGAAGGATCTACGCATTGGGACAGCTGTAAAGGTTAATTGGATGCGAAGATCCTTCGACTCCTGTTGGTCGCTCAGGATGACAGCCTTAGCTTATTGATTTTGTCTCACACCCAAGAATGCTTTTTGCATTACACGACCGGTTTGCCGTCCCAATCGGTGAAGCGGGCGTAGGTCAAAAGATTCAGCCAATCGGGATCACCCCACAGGGCGGCACTGGCCATTTCCTGCCATACTTTATTGGTATATACGCCTTTGTGATCCTTCAGCACACTCTGAAAAGGCGAGTGAAGAAAAATCTCATAACCATCGTTTACCAAAAGGATCCGATTTGCCGAAACCACCATTCGGCATAGGGTGCGGCTGGATTTCAGAGCATCGGGAATGTTGTATGACTGAAAAGTAATGTCCAGCATGACACAATCGTGATTCAAGTAAGTCTGAAATTCTGCTTCTTCCACAGGCTCTTGCCTGACTTGGGTATAATCCCGCTGGGCAGAAAAGCTGAGGGCATTGAGCAGGCGGAACAGTCTGGGGTCGTTGGGGTCTAAGGGTTCCGAGATCCCATCGTGAAGTAAGGCTGCACTTTCGATTGGCGGAAAACCATATCCCATCTGGTCGAAGGATGTAGAGGAGAAACTATCAATAAGGGGGATATAGCCCTGGTATTCCCAAAGCTGTTTTCCTTCCTGTTTCATAAATTGCTCCTGTTCCTTCTCTGTAAAGGACATAAAATCCGGAACAAGGACGATATCTCCGCTTTCGATGGCTTGATCCGGTACATACTCTCTATAGGTATCCACCCAACACAGCCGCAGGGTGTTTTCACTTTCGTTGATGACACCGTAAGCTTTGTAATTGTAGTAATTGTGCCCGATCACATATACATAATTGCCCATGTGCCAATGGGCTGTAATATCATCGATGATACCCGACCCAGTTGGGGAATATATCAAACTCCAATGGTCACTACCTCTGCAAATCTGGAATGTGCCATCGCCGTACAGGTCTACAGTATCCTTACCACCGGAGTATTTTGGAGCTGGCCCACAACCGGCAAGCAGAAGGGGAAGCACCATTATGATCAGTAAAACACCCGCAATTATTCTATACTTCACCATAATCAACCTCCATCACATGAAGATGAGACAAAATGGGGCTGCTGTAGATTACAGCAGCCCCGAAGCCTTAAGAATAGGACACCAGCTCTACGGTGTAGCCTGCCTGCCGCAGGGCTTCCACCAGGCCGTTTTCGGCATTGAGCAGGTGGGCAAGACCCACGGCGTAGAACACCACATCGTCGCTCTCCAGATACTCGATGGCTACCTTCAGCATATTGGCGTTGCGGTCAAACTCCATGGCCTTATCATACTCTTCCATCAGCGGCAGGGCGGCGTTGTACTCGGCCAGCTCCTCCTCGGTCATTTCAGAGGTGTCGGTTTCTTCGTTGATCGCCTCAAGCAAGGCCTGCTCGTCACCGGCACACCACATCTCATACAGCTTATAGACCTCTGTGCTGTATTCCGCCAGGGTCGTTTCCATAGCGGATTCCATCAACAGTGCCTGCAGCTCATCAGACCAATTGCCGCTCATCTGGGACTGGAACAGTCCGGATTCCACCTCCAGGATGGGCTTTTCCTGCTCCTTGGCAAGCTTGGTCAGCCGTTCCTCCACGCCCTGTTCGCTGTGCAGCTGATGACCCAGCTGCAGGTAGAAATTCTCCAGCAAATTTGCCCACAGGGATATCTTCAAATAAGGCAGCATCATGTTGTTGTTGCCGCTGACCTTCATATATTTCAGTGCCAGCTCGTACACCTCGGGCTCCAAATGATCCTCTGCGGAGGTGCCATCCAGGTAGTAATAGGCTGCGGCTAGCTTCTGCTGCAGCTTTTCGTCGGTTTCCAGCTGTGTCTCAAAGCTTTCTGCGTCGAATTCCAGCGCCAAAGCATCGGATGCGGCAAAGGCGTCATAGAGCTCCTGGGGCAGGTAGGCGGTACGGGAGTCACCCACATGGATGGTGCCCAGCAGCCACATCTCCTGGCCGTCCGCACCGGTCACATGATACAGCAGGGGCTGCGCCTTCTGTTCCGGCTCTTCCTCCGGCAATTCTTCGCCGGTGATTTCCTTATAAGCACCGTAGGCAGGCGCCTCGATGGCCTTGTCGGAATTCATGCGCACCTCATACTGGTCGCCTTCAATCACATGGACACCGGTATAGGCCAAACCGGAAGCGGTGATCAGACCTGTGTACTTGTCGATGGACAAATAGCCGTTCAGCTCCGTGGTTTCATAGCTGGTTGCGTAGCTGTTCAGGAAGGAGATATCCTCAAAGAAAAATGCACTGACCATGTTTTGCATATTATTGCCGAAATCCTCGTTGTAGGAAAACTCCATCAGATAAATGCCGCCCAGGTCGGTGGTGGTCACATCCGTCCAATATTCGGGGGGAGCGACTTCGGAAGAAATACCTTCCTGGAAGGCTTCCCGGATATCCTTATCCTTTACACCGGACTGAGTGGTGGGCAGACCGCCGTTGTTGGTAAGTACATACTTGCCGTCCTTATAAACGGCCTCTTGCTCTCCACCTTGTGTTTCGTTGCTTGCAGATGTATACTGCGTACTGCTTTCAGTCTTGGCCAGCAGCTCGCCATCCACATCGTAATAATAGGATGTGTTATCTTCGGTGTATACGATGCCCGCCGCCTCACAGGCAGTGACATACGCATCGGAGTAACAGACAGTCTGTGCCTGTGCAGTCATGTCTTCCGCAGCCAGCAGCAGTCCCAGGGCTTCAATGCTCTGCAAGGGCAGATAGCCCTCGGTATCCTCCGGGGCGGCCACCTGCTCGGCCTCCAGGCGGGGCGTGGACTCCACTTCCTTGGTGACCAGGGCGCTGCCGTACTGGTAGGTGATGGCGTAGGTCATTTTCTGCAGCACGCCATCGGCACCGATCAGCGCAGTACCGGAAGCGGTCTGCAGCTGTGCTTCCTCGGGCATTGCCCAGCTTTCCGCTGCGGTGGGAGCGTTGAAAGTAACAGTGGTCTGACCCTCCAGGGTCTCCATGGTCACTTCCTCATACAGCGCTGCGTCCAAAAGCACCACGGGCACATACCGCTGGGTGCAGGCTTCCTGACTCAAGCTGCCGGAGAAGGACACCTCGTCCTCTACCTCTACATACAGTGTGCCGTCAGCATAGATCTCCGTGTAAAGCCGGGTTTCCTCTTCCTCATCTTCTTCCTCGGACGGCCATTTTACATCCTCGGAGAATTGGATCACGGGAGCGTCGGTGTTCAGACCCGCATAGCTGATCACCTGGGTGGACTCGTCCGTAAAGCTGTTGTCCTCTACCTGCGTGGCCGTGTTCAGCACCACATCCAGGGTCACAGCCTCGGCGCTGTCCAGCCCGGCGCGTGCTTGGTTGTAAATATCTGCGGCCTGGGGTGCAGGCTCTGTGGTCTCGGCGGGCTCGTTCTTGGTCTTGGTACAGCCAAACAGGCCAAAGACCATAACCAGTGCCAAAATGCCACTGAGTATTCTTTTGTTCATATGATTTCCTCCTTGTTAATGTGTTTCTATGGCGTGGGATCTATATCCCAGCGAATGACAGGTGGGGTTTGCGTGGGCCATGAGGTTGGCACATCGATCAACGAGCAGTTGCCCGAAGCACCGAGCCTACCGCAATGCTTGCATTTGCGGCAGCTGCTGCTGTAGTACTCCCATTCATGGAAACCGTAATCTCCCAATTCAAACCGATAATCTCCGCAGCCGGAACAAAACACCTTGAATTGTGCCCGACTGTTGCAGGTTGCTTCCTTTGCCAACTCCCGTTTGTAATGGTGCCCCAAAGGGTCATAAGTACATTTTTCGGTGTCACCGCACACAGAGCAGGTGCGTAAACCCTCCCCTTCGGCAGTGCAGGTAGGCTCTTGCACAACGGTCTCTTCCCAAAGGTGGATATCGTTGGCGGCCAGAGTCTGGGTCACAAACACTTCCTGGCATTGGGTGCAGGTGGCGGTATCCTGGCCGGTGTGGATGCAATCTGGCTCCTTCCGACCATAGGGCGCACCGGCTGTGTGAGCAGTCTGGGCGATGCTTTGGGTCTGACTGGCATCGCAGGCCGTACAATGTAAGGTCAGTACACCGGGTTGGGTACAGGTAGGCTCCTGGGTCACAGTACCGGCATCATAGCTGTGAGAAATCAGCGCCACACTCTGGGTATAGCTGTGCCGGCAGTGGACGCAGGTGTTCGTTTGTATTCCGTGCTTCGTGCAGGTGGCTGCCGTGGTGATATGACTGCGGTATTCGTGCTGGCAGGGGATAGGGTCTGACAAAAAGCAGATAGCAGCCACTGTGCAAGCCACCGCAGATACCATCAGTATCCAAAAGGAAGCCTTTTTGTAGTTTAAAACCGCCTTGATACGGCTTTTTACACCTACTTCGCCAAAGGCTACCGGGCATGCCATGATGGTTCGGCGGTGGATACTGCGTGACAGCAGCGCCTGAGAGTAGCCCTTTTTACCTGCGTTGTCCATTTGAGCGATGACCTTTTCATCACAGGCCCGTTCAATATCCCGACACAGCAGAATATAGGCAACCCAAAGCACCGGATTGAACCAGTAAACTGCCAGCAGCAGATAGCCCAGGGGCTTCCACCAGTGATCCCGGCGGCGAATATGTGCTCGCTCATGGGCCAGCACATATTCCGTTTCCTGGGAATCCATGCCCGAGGGTAAGTAGATGGTAGGAAACAGAATGCCGAATACAAAGGGCGAATCCACATTGTCACAGATCCGGATGCCCTTCTGCAGGGGTAAGTAAGTCCGAAGCCGCCAGCGCATGACAAAGCAGGATATTATAAAATACAGCATCAGCAGCGCCACGCCCCAAAGCCATATCACCGACACGTCGGACAGTACATCTCCCAGCAAGGATTGGCTGCGAAGGGTCTGCTGGGTCAATACCGGGTTGATTGCACTGTTTACAACCGCAAAACCGCTGTTAATAGCAGGGGTTTCAGATACGGCAATATCCTGGGGGATCACCTCTGCACTGGGGACCAGACTCCAGGCGCTTTCCCAGGAGACGGGCAGCAGCAGACGGATGGCTACGATGCCCCACAATATGCAGTTGATCCATTTTGGCATCCTGGGCAGCACCGCCCGGATCAGCATGACCGCCAGCACAAGGTAGCTTGCACTGATGCTCATGTTTACTAATTTAAGAAATATAGCCGTCATAGGCCGTCACCCCTCAAAGGAGTCGATCAGCTGTTTAATCTGCGCCAGCTCCTTCTTGGACGGGATGCGGCGTGTGGTAAAAGCAGCAATAAACGCTGGCAGAGAGCCTTGAAAATTATCTCGGACAAACTGCTCACTTTGCAGGGCATGGAATTCCGAACGGGAGATTAGAGAGGTTACTGTGCCGTTTTTAGTGACAAATATACCCCGGTCACACAGCTTTTTCAGAACCGTGTAAGTGGTGGTGCGCTTCCAGTTCAGGGTGTCCTGACATAGCTGCACCAGCGTTTTTGTGGTCAGCGGCTCGTTGTCCCAAATCAGATTGGCAAAGCTGCTCTCAACCACGCCCAATTTAATTATCGACATAAACATCCATCCTTTTGTCTATTTCAAGTAGACTGCTGTTATTCTATCACCAATAGACAGATCTGTCAATAATTTTGCATTATCCGCAGAAATCAGAATTCTTGACTTATATGAAAAAATAAACGCCCCCGAATTTCTCATACAATGTCATTCGGTTAAGAAACCTGTCATTCCGAGCCAGTGCGCACACTGGCGTGGGAATCCGTTTCTCCTTACATAAAAGAGGGCGGATTGCCAAACCAGTGACACGGTCACTGGTTCGCAATGACACTAACTTAGTGACATTGGATTTCTCATTCAGGGGCGTTTACTGTCTTACTTCTTTTTCTTCTTCTTGATGATAATGGCGGCGGCTGCGCCCAGGGCGGCAACGCCTGCACCGGCTGCACCCAGGATAATGGGCAGTTTACTGCCGGAGTCCTTGTCGCCGTCGACTTCAGCACCGTCGTCGGTGGCCTCAGCTTCCGTCAGACCGTCATTGACCAGAACCATGGCGGAGATGGGAGCTACCTTGACCTCGCCCTGTGCGCCGTACAGAGCGGTAGTACCGGCGTTCTCGCCGTCGATATACACGCTCCAATTGCCCTCGGGCAGGGTAACGGTTGCTTCTTCCTTGTCGGGGTTGAAGATCACGAACAGGTCGTTTTCCTCACCACCGGCACCGGCGGTGATATGGAAGGCGGTGGCATTGCCCAGGCCATCCATGGGAGTAATATGCTCGGTGACCTCCTGGCCGGTGGTCATGCGCAGGGCAGGGTGCGCCTTACGGAAGGCGATCAGACCCTTGTAGTAGTTGAACACATCCTCGTAGGTGGCGTCGTTCAGATCGTCCCACTTGATGCTGTTAACGGAGTCGGGGCTGGAATAGCTGTTGTGGTCAAAGGTGCCATCCTCCAGAGGCTTGGAGCGGAGCATTTCCTCACCGGCCTGCATGAAGGGGATGCCCTGGCTGGTCATGTAAATGGCAGCTGCCAGGTTGTTCATCTTGATACGGTCCTCCAGGGTGTCGCTCTTGTTGGAGATAGCCAGCTTGTCAAACAAGGACAGGTTATCGTGGCAGGAAGCGTAGTTCACAGCCTGGCTGGGAGAATCTGTCCAGTTGGGCAGACCCATGAAGCTCTTTTCGATGGTCACGGCCTTGCCGGTGGCACCGGAAACATAGCCCTTTTCCATGTCGTTGAACACGCTGCCCTTCAGAGCGTCACGGATGGTGTCACTGAAGAAGGCGAATTTGGGAGTATGCTCGGAATTGGCCTGGGTGGTCATGGTCATGCCGTCCTTGGTGACGGTGGTGGTCATGGTCCAGCCCTCGCCGTAGAAGATCACATTGGGATGCTCGGCGTGAACGGCCTCAATGATCTGGTTGATGGTCTCAGTGTCGATCAGACCTACCAGGTCAAAGCGGAAGCCGTCAATATGGTATTCCTCAACCCAGTACAGCACGGACTCCACAATATACTTGCGAACCATAGCGCGCTCGGAGGCGGTGTCGTTGCCGCAGCCGGAGCCGTTGGAGTAAACGCCGCTGTCGCTGATACGGCTGAAATAGCCGGGAACGATCTTGTTGAAGCAGAAGTCACCGCCGCTGTACACATGGTTGTACACCACGTCCATGACCACGCTGATGCCGTTGTCATGCAGGCCCTGTACCATCTGCTTGAATTCCTTCACACGGACTTCACCATTGAAGGGATCGGTGGAGTAGGAACCCTCGGGCACATTGTAGTTGACCGGGTCGTAGCCCCAGTTGAACTGCTCTAAGTCCAGGCGGCTCTCGTCCACGGAGCCGTAGTCATACACAGGCAGCAGATGCAGGTGGGTGATGCCCAGATCCTTGATATGGACGATGCCGGTGGAAACGCCGTTGGCGTTGGTGGTGCCGGTCTCGATCAGACCCAGGTACTTGCCCTTGTTGGTAATGCCGGAGCTGGGGTGGATGCTCAGATCACGCACATGCAGCTCGTAGATCACCGCGTCGGTAATGGCGTTGCCAGCATGGGGATCGCTGTCATTCTCCCAACCCTCCGGGTCGGTGGAATCCAGGTCAATGACCATGGCGCGCTTGCCGTTGACACCGGTGGTGCGGGCGTAGGGGTCGCAGGCCTCCACGGTCTGACCCTCCACCTCTACCAGATAGGTGTAGTAAACGCCGTTCAGATCGCCGGCCTTTTCTGCCACCCAAGTGCCGTTTACATCGGCCTTCATGGGCAGCTGCTCGATCAGATCGTCGGTGCCCTCCGTGCCGCTGGTGTACAGATTTACAGTGACTTTGTCAGCAGTAGGTGCCCACACACGGAAGCTGGTCTTTTCCTTGCTCCAGGTGGCACCCAGGTCGTTGCCCTCATAGGTGTACATTTCCTCAAAGGATTCGGTAGAATAAACATTCGGCATATCGATTTCGTAACTCTCCCCATCATAAGTTAATGTATAGTCCGCATACAGATCAATTTTGCCGGGGTAGACCAGGGTGTATGTGCTGCCATCCTGGTTGACTGCAACAAAGTTCAGCTTGCCGTCGGGGCCGGTGACGGTGAATGCGTCCTTGCCGTCGCCCACAGAGGTGTTCATAACCACCACAAAGCCCTTGCGCTCATCGTATGTAGCGGAGATCAGCTTCACACCGGATGCCACATCGTCACCCAGTACGATCTCACAGCCCTTGACACCGGATTCCACATAGGCATGGATAGTGCCGGAGGTGTAGGCAGCCACATCAATGAACTGATCCTCATTTACATCCTTGGCAGCCCAGCCGGGCAGCTTGACGATGTAGCCAACGCTGGTGGCACCGGGCGCTACCTGGAAGGTGGCGACCATCTCGCCGTTTTCTTCCACAAAGGGAATGTCCACGCCTTCCTGGCCCAGATTCCAGAACCAAACGCTCCAGTCAGTGTAGTCACCGTCGGGACGGTGGTAATGGAGCTTGATCACCACGCCGTCCTCTTCCGGAGCCGCCAGGACCATAGAGCCCATCATGCCCAGGCAAAGGGTAAGCGCAAGGATCAAAGCAAAGATACGCGTAATCAACTTCTGCATAGGAAGTCCTCCTTAAGCTTGTATCAGGATATGTAGGATTATACTATATATAGTGTAAAATGTAAAGCACTATTGTAAATTGTGAACAATATATCGTATCAAAAATCGTCACAATGAAACTATTCTCTCTTGCAATGTAATTTTTCTCCCACGCCGAAACCAATCTCGATCACAATGAAATTATTCTTTTGAGAAAAGTTTAATTGTGATTTTGTATGTTCAAAACAAGGTAAGTTTAGCTAAATTACTTCGTAGCGAAATCGCTCGCTATGCTCGCAGCTAAATTGTTGCTTCGCAACAGCTAAATTATATTTGCCCCGGCTGTCCACAGGCAATTTAGCTGGCGTTAGCCAATTTAGCTTGCCAAGGGCGAATATAACTAAAAAGGGGCTGTAAAGAAACGCATATTCATTCAGAGGATATGCACACATTCTAACCTTAAACGGCACAATGACAATAAATAAACCCTGCCATCCTGAGCAAGCGTCAGCGCGCGGTCGGATCTTCGCACCAAGTTGACCTGAAATGTCAAGGTCATGCGTAGATTCTTCGTCGCCGGACGGCTCCTCAGAATGACAGGATTTTCTTTTATAATGACATTGACGCAAAAAGATTAATAAACAACGCATACTCTGAATAAGTATTCGGGTTT
>JAZNHQ010000242.1:0-5288 GCA_045577035.1 Faecousia sp.
GCGCCCAAATACCGGAAATCCAGGCTCATTAAGGGGCTTGGATGAAGAAAAAAGCAGAGAAAAAGACTATAATTTAGCGTTTTTACGCCTTCCCCTTAAATAACGCCATATAATCAGCGTTTACTGCAGGGGAGGTGCCCCAAAGGGGCGGAGGGGTGTTGTCAAAAACCGCATAAATATTGGCTTTTACACCCCTCAGTCACCTTCGGTGACAATTGCCTGCGGGCAATCCGGTCGCGGCTCTGACAGTCCACCGGACTGTCATTCACTACCGCGACTGCGCTTTGCTTACCCCTACAAGGGGAGCCTTAGAGCGATAAATTAGAATTTAAAGTAATCCTTTGGAGAGATGATCATGCTTTCGAAAAACGAATTTCATAATTTAATTGCAGGCGGTGTGCATATTTTGGACGGTGCCACCGGGTCGAATCTGCAAAAAATGGGTATGCCCCGGGGCTGCTGCACCGAACAATGGGTGCTGGAAAATTCGGAAAAGCTCATCGCACTGCAGCGGCAATATTATGAGGCCGGCTCACAGATCATTTACGCGCCCACCTTCCAGGCACAGCCCATTGCTTTGGAGCGAGAGGGTTTAGCCCAGCAGACCGAGAAGGTCAATGCAAAATTGGTAGCCTTGACCCGACAGGCTGCTCCCAAGGCATTGGTGGCAGGCGATCTGACCACCCTGGCTGTGTATACGGACAGCTGGGATGAGAACAATTTTGACTCTCTGGTAGAAAACTACCGCCGTCAGATCCGTGGTCTCATAGACGGCGGCGCGGACTTGCTGGCGGCAGAGACCCTTATGTACCCCCAGGAGGCAGAGGCCATTTTGACCGCTGCGGAATTGGAAGGGGCCGGCGCGGTCATGTATACCTTTACCATGCAACCGGACGGTGCGCTGTTTTCCGGCATGGATGGAATCAAGGTCTTGAAAAACCTGGAAGATGCCGGTGCCGCCGCTGTTGGCTTTAACTGCGTGGCGGCGGACAACATGACCGCCGGACTGGTGGCAAAAATGCGGCGCAGTATCCGCATTCCCCTGGTATGCAAGCCCAACGCAGGCAATCCTGTGATCGGAGAAGATCAGCTGCCCCACTACCCCATGAACCCTGCGGATTTTGCCGCCATCTGTGCAGACTGTGTGCAGATGGGTGCAACCCTTATTGGCGGCTGCTGCGGCACGACACCGGAGCATATAAATGCAATAAAACAGCTGTCATTCTGAGGAGCCCATGGCGACGAAGAATCCCCTCACCCTCATCCGTCACGGCTTCGCCGTGCCTCCTTCCCCAAAGGGGAATGGTTAAGGGGATCCTTCGACTCGCTTACGCTCGCTCAGGATGACAGCAAAATTTTATGCTTTTTCAATAGCCTGTGAATGTCTTCTACGATTTACGGCAGATCTGCAGGCTCAATGCGATGGTTAATAACACGGCCTATCGCATCTGTAATTTGATAATCTTTATTGTAGATAATATTCGAGATTATCAAGCTGCGATCTTCCAGCATTTCATACTCGATTTTGAGTATCCCATCGGACAAATAGTGAATTGAGGTACACGGATGTCCTATTTGGGCCATTCCTTCTGCGCCTTTGAAGTCAAGATTCCACACATCCAACAATAATTTTTTGTGCAATGTTGCCACTTTGTCGATATCTTCAACCTTACTGATATCGTCCCCAATTTTCAAATCCGCAAAATCCTGATAGGACAGTATATCACCAATCACAACAGGAAAGCCTAATGTTACTCCATATGTGGATCCTTCGCCCATCGATTCAAAGAATACATAAAGTCTGTATCCTGTATCCGTATCATATATCGCATAAACCGTTCCGTCCGCGCGCACCCGGATTGCGCTAGTTGGATATCTGGCCAACTCCGCGCTTGCCTCATTGGGACAACTGTTCAATCCATAATAAAAACTGGCATCTCGATTCAATGTAAAGCCACTGTCAATATTAAACAGCAGTTCCTCTTCATAATAAATCGGCACATCCAATTCTGCTTTCGCATTTGGATGTATCCCGTATTCATTAATTACATCGACATACGACGGCCAAGGATTCTCCGCCCAGGAAATCTCTTCCATGTGACGAACTTCCATCACATCCGTTTCGGGAGCAGTGGTTTCCGTCATATCTACCAGCGCATATACGACACCTATACTTGCGGTCACAACCAATATTGTGGAAAAGATAATTACTATTTTTTTCATTGGGTCTCCTCCTTATTTACCAATATACAATACGTATATCTCTAAGCACATAAAACTCGCCAGAACTATTATACTCCAATCCATTATTGGTCCAGACCAAATCCACAGGATTCTGATTCGCTGTTTCGGATAGATATCTTGATTGAAGCTTTCCTGGTTTATCCGCCCAATCACCAGATATTGTTTGATACCACCAATGGTAATCACACCTCTCATTTGCGTCATAGACTCCATTCCGGTTAGCATCCACAAAGCCAACCCGCAAAACCGCCCTATACCATCCGGTATTAATATTGGAGTTATAGGTGGAAATTGAGTTCCAGTTTTCCTGTCCTATAATGGTATCCATCCAATCTTCTGATGCTTTGGCAATGAAGTCTAACATTTCAGAAGTAGTCATTCCCACCAAATCATATCTAGTAATCCCCAACACTTCTGCAGAAATAAACTGTCCATACTCTACAGCATAGCCCATACAGTTTACACCTATACTGTCGGTATCCTGATACGGACGCGGACCGAAATATGGCGTGCTGGAATTGTAATTGATCACTAACTCCGGTTTATTGGGAGAAGGAGCATCCGAAGAATAAAACTTGGTTTTTTGTGCACTATCGGACTCAGCGGGCTCTTTAAGAACGACTCCATAGTTTGGTGCAGTGCCATATAACCACTGCTTTACGAAAGCGGTTATATCCAATTGATACCAATCTCCATATGTATTCACTGCTGCCTGCGATGCCTCCGGACTGTTGTAAGAAGGCTTGGAATTCCATGTGATTGCACTTGATGACCAGTTTTCAAACACTCTGTAAGCTTTAATTGTAGGGGGCTGATACTCTTTTTTCTTGATATTAAGATATGCGGATGTCACATTGGCACCTGATATCCCACCCGGCATTTCGAACTTAATGTATGTGCGCATGGCGTTTGTTCCGTATGCACCGCCGGTCCACAGGTTTTCCGACAGATAATAGTTTGATGTAGGGTACTGTTGATCAACGCAGGTATCATATGTTACACTGCTGCCGGTCACCATGACAGATGGATCAACCACTACAGGATATACCGTATCTGCCGCATTTAGAAAATCCGGATCTACAGAGATTGTAATCTCATATCCGTTTTTTACACTGGTATACGACAAATATACCGCTTCACTCCGTTTGCCGTTTGCATCCTCCATATACAGGGGTGCAAACCTAAAGATCTCTTCCCCCAAGGTATTGTGTAGTGCCAGTATATCATTCTTTTCTGACAGAATCAAGCCGTTTGTACTGAGTCCGAATGTAAAAGAAGCTGTTGCTTGCCTTGACTTAATAATAATATCCTCTTTCAAAGCACCATTTTTAACAGTATACGCAATGTCCACATTCTCGAGTACATCACTGTAAACCACCGCCCGCTCATCTGAATACAGTTTTTTACTATATTTAGATATCGAATTATTCCGGGTAGTAACAGAAAAATCCGTTGCCTTTTTTACCGAATTTGAACTGGGTTGACCTTGGAATGAAAACGAAATGCTATAATTTCCGCTTGTTATCACCACCGCCTCTGTGTCACTGATTTTTTCTGAAAAATAAGTATTCCAGGCATTGGCTTTATTGGTGAAACAATACTCGCCGGATTCTGATGCTACAACTGAATTATCGATTTCAACATAATTACCAGTACTATCAAGATAATGGATCGGCTGCGCATAGGCTACATACTGATAGCTACCGTCAGACAATTGATATGTTTTGCCATATGCATCGCGTTTCGTAATAATTTCAACTTTTTCCGCAGTAGGGTCACTTGTGCGCGAAGTAGTCTCTGCTGCCGATGAAGGAGCAGAGATAGACAAAATCAAGAGCATACATAGCATAATGGTAACCACTTTTTTCATCTGGATTTCTCCTCCTTAACATTATGAGATTGTATATGCGGGATCCCAGTGTCAATATATCATATCCATTATACAATGTCAACAAATATCTTTCTAAGAAAAGTATTTGGTTTTATTAATATTTTCCAATTACATAAATCATAACACCCTCTGTTCAACTGACAGAGGGTGCGTAAATTTATGCTTTTTCGATGGCCTGGGCCAGGTCGGCCAGCAGGTCTTCGGCGTTTTCCAGGCCGCAGCTTAGGCGAATCAGGTCTGCGCCCACGCCGGCGGCTTCCAGCTGCTCATCGGTCATCTGCCGGTGGGTGGCAGAAGCCGGGTGCAGACAGCAGGTGCGGGAGTCTGCCACATGGGTCTCGATAGAGCCCAGCTTCAGGTGCTTCATAAAGGTCTCCGCTGCCTTGCGGCTACCCTTCAGGCCAAAGGCGATAACGCCGCAGGAGCCGTTCGGCATATATTTCTTTGCCTGGTCGTAATACTTGTCAGTCTTCAGGCCGCAGTACTTGACCCAGGCAACCTTCTCGTTGCTCTGCAGGAACTCGGCAATGATCTGGGCATTGGCACAATGCTGCTTCATGCGGAAGGGCAGGCTTTCCAGACCCAGGTTCAGATAGAATGCACTCTGGGGAGACTGGATGGAGCCCAGGTCACGCATGAGCTGTGCGGTGGCCTTAGTGATGAATGCGCCTTCCAGGCCAAAACGCTCGGTGTAGGTCACGCCGTGGTAGCTGTCGTCAGGGGTACACAGGCCGGGGAACTTGTCCGGGTACTTAGTCCAGTCGAACTTGCCGCTGTCCACGATGCAGCCGCCCACAGCAACGCCGTGACCGTCCATATACTTGGTGGTGGAATGGGTCACAATGTCTGCGCCCCACTCAAAGGGACGGCAGTTTACAGGGGTGGCAAAGGTGTTGTCGATGATCAGAGGCACGCCGTGGGCGTGGGCCGCTTTGGCAAAGCGCTCAATGTCCAGCACGGTGAGGGCAGGGTTGGCGATGGTCTCGCCAAAGACCGCCATGGTATTGGGCCGGAAGGCGGCGTTCAGCTCTTCCTCGGTGCAGTCGGGATCGACGAAGGTGGTTTCGATGCCCATGCGCTTCATTGTGACGGAGAACAGGTTGAAGGTGCCGCCGTAGATGGAGGTGCTGGAGATGATATGGTCGCCGCAGCC
>JAZNHQ010000243.1:0-21407 GCA_045577035.1 Faecousia sp.
TTAAGAAGGTCAATGACAAGAAGGGTATCGTCGTCTGCAACGTGGGCGACGCCGCTATGTCCCGCGGCCCCGTTTGGGAAGCTCTGAACTTCTCCGCCATGGATCAGTACAAGACCCTGTGGGAGAGCCATAAGGACGGCATGCCCATCCTGTACAACATCTTCAATAACTCCTACGGCATGGGCGACCAGACCCGCGGCGAGACCATGGGTCAGGGCGTTATGGCCCGTATCGGTTCCGGCGTCAGCCCCACTCAGTTCCACGCTGAGACCGTTGACGGCTTCAATCCTCTGGCTGTTATCGATGCTATGGAGCGTAAGCTGGAGCTGCTGCGCAATGGCCAGGGTCCTGTGATGCTGGAGACCATTACTTACCGTTTCTCCGGTCACTCCGTATCTGACCAGAATGCATACCGCACCAAGGAAGAGATGGATGCCTGGAAGGAGATCGACCCTCTGACTACTTATCCCGCTGCTCTGATCGAGGCCGGCGTGGCTACCCAGGAAGAGATCGACGCTATCCTGGCCGAGACCACTGCTCGCATGACCATGATCTGCAAGGCAGCTGCCGATTCCGAGATCAGCCCCTACTGCGACTTCAAGAAGGATCCCGCTGTTGTTGAGCGTCTGATGTTCTCCAACCAGAAGGTTGAGAAGATGGATGACCGTGAGCCCGAGTTCACCGTTCCCAAGGAAGAGGCCGAGGGCTACAAGAAGATCAAGGCCAAGGAGCGCAGCCCCATCGGTGCAGTCGGCAAGCCTGTTTCCAAGATGAAGCTGTATAACCTGCGTGACGGCCTGTCCGAGGTCATTTGGGATCGCTTCTATGAGGATCCCACTCTGATCGCCTACGGCGAAGACTGCCGTGACTGGGGTGGCGCATTTGCCGTTTACCGTGGCATGATGGACGCTCTGCCCCACAGCCGTCTGTTCAACTCTCCTCTGGCAGAGGGTGCCATCGTTGGTACTGCTGTGGGTTACGCTCTGTCCGGCGGCCGCGCTCTGGTAGAGCTGATGTATGCTGACTTTATCGGCTGCGCCGGTGACGAGATCTTCAACCAGATGTCCAAGTGGCAGGCTATGTCCGCAGGTATTCTGAAGATGCCTCTGGTGCTGCGTGTGTCCGTGGGCTCCAAGTACGGCGCTCAGCACAGCCAGGACTGGACTGCATTGTGCGCACATATCCCCGGTCTGAAGGTTTGCTTCCCCGCAACTCCCTGGGAGGCTAAGGGCCTGATGGAGACCGCACTGAAGGGTACCGACCCTGTGGTGTTCTTCGAAAGCCAGAGAATTTACGATGTGGGTGAGCAGTTCCATGAGGGCGGCGTACCTGCAGAGCGTTATGAGATCGAATTCGGCGATACCAACAAGGTTCGTGACGGTAAGGATGTGACCATCCTGACCCTGGGTGCAGTTCTGTACCGGGCTGTGGATGCTGCCAAGACCCTGTCTGAGAAGTACGGCATGGAGGCGGACATTATCAACATCCACTCCATGGTACCCCTGGATTACACCAAGATCCTGGAGTCCGTCCGCAAGACCGGTAAGGTGATCCTGGTTTCCGATGCCTGCGCCCGTGGCTGCTTTATGAACGATGTGGCTAAGACCATTACCGATCTGTGCTTCGACGACCTGGATGCACCTCCTGTTGTGGTGGGCGCCAAGAACTGGATCACACCTCCCTTCGAGTTTGACGAGTTCTTCTTCCCCCAGGCAAGCTGGATCCTGGATGCCATCCATGAGAAGCTGATCCCCCTGGCCGGTTATGAAGCTCAGGCCAATGTCTGCGACGAAGCAGAGACTGTGCGCCGGGCAAAAGAGGGCGTGTAAGCCATGCAGTGCAGGCGGACAGCCAATGCCGGTGTGCTTTTGACCCTGGACGGAATTACCATCCTTTTGGATGGCGTCAACCGCCCCACGGATCACTATCTTGGTACGCCGGAAAAGGAAAAAGAAGCGCTTTTGACCTGCACGCCAGATATTACAGCCTTTACCCATGGGCATTTGGATCATTTTGACCGAAGCTTTGCCCAAGATCTATATCATAAGACCCTCCGTTCCATCCTTGGGCCGGAGGGCCTTTTGAAAGAAGGCTGTACTTGTGAGCCGGTCAGTGCAGGGGGAGTCACCGTAACGCCCATTCCCAGCCGCCATATCGGTAAGGCAGGGCAGGGGGTAGCTCATGTGAGCTATCTCATAGAGGGCAGTAAGAAGTTCCTGTTTGCCGGCGACGCATCACCGGTGCAGTTCCGGGATTATTCGGTGGATGTACTCATTGCACCCTATGCCTATGCCACCACCAAAAGCTGTTGGGACATGGCGGGCAGGATCGCAAAAGACTTTGTTTTGCTGCACCTGCCGGATAAGAATAATGACCCCGCCGGACTTTGGTCAATGGTCACTGAGACCACCAAAGCACCCGGCCCAGGCTTGTTCATTCCCGATCTGTCAGAAACCATATTTTTCTAAACAACAGAGGTTGCTTTCAGCAGCCTCTGTTTTGCATGCCTAAAAACCCAAAAAAGTCAGATTCTACCTGTATTTTGTATAATTTTTCCTGTCCTTTGTACAATTGACATTATTGCGGAAAAAAGCTATGATTATAGTAGTATTCGTAAATAATTCGAAAGGGGAATGTTATATGAAAAAAATACTGACGCTACTGCTGGTATTGGCCTTAGGCGTGAGCCTGTGTGCATGCAAACCGGGTGCGGAAGAAAACGCTGAAAAGAGCAAGGATGCCTATGCCGGCACATTCCGTGTAGGCTACGGTGAGGCACTGATGAATCCCATTGAATCGGTTCCCCTTGGTGGCTACGGTAACACCTCCACCCGTATGTCTCAGAACATAACCGATGATCTGTACATTCGCTGTATTGCACTGACTGACGAGAATGAGACCACCCAGCTGATTTTTTCGCTGGATTCTGTTCGTGTGTATAACGGTGCCATTCAGGCAGCAGCTGTGGTTGCGGCACAGATCGGCGTTTCCTATGAAAATATTCTGATCAACGCATCCCACAGTCACTCCACGCCGGATATGTCATCTACAGATTCCTCCATTGACCGGTATATGGTGTATTTCCAGGAGCAGTTCAAGGCAGCTGCTGTGGCGGCTTTGGATGATCGTAAGCCCTGCCAAATGTACTACGGTACTTCCGAAACCGAGGGCTTAAGCTGGATTCGTCATTACTTGATGGATGACGGCACCTACGGCGGCGATAGCTTCGGTGACTGGGATAACCACTATGCGGTGGGCCATACAGCAGAGCCCGATACCACCATGCATGTGCTCAAGTTCACCCGCGATGGGGGAAAGGATATTGTGGTAGTCAACTGGCGTGTGCACCCCGGCTTGACAGCCGGTGCCGGTAAGGCGCTGAACGCCAGCTCCGATGTGATCGGCCCATTCCGTGATACTCTGGAGGATATGGCGGACTGCAGCGTGATCTACCTGCAGGGCCATGCCGGTAATATTAACCCCGGCAGCCGTATTGATGCAGAAGAAGAGTATACCGACTACAAACAGTACGGTGTTAAGCTGGCAGGCTTCGCCTACGAGGCCCTGCAGGATATGAATGAACTACCCACCGGAGAGCTGCGCAGCGAGCGCATTCAGATGACCTGTGATGTAAACCACGACCAGGATCACCTGGCCGGCTATGCGGCAGTGGTTTCCGGTGTCTGGCGCAGCACCAATGACCACGCTGCTGCCAGGGAGGCAGGCGCCCCCTATGGCATCCGCAGCCCCTACCATGCAAACGCCATTTCAGCAAATGCCAAGCGCTCTGCAACAGAAGAGCTGGAAGTCAATGTATTTGCCATTGGCAACAGTGTAGGCTTCACCGCTGGCCCTGCGGAGCTGTTTGACCGGAACTCCATGGCCATTGAGGAATCCTCTCCCTTTGAGGTGACCTTGTGCATGGGCTATACCAACGGTCATATTGGTTATATTCCTGCAGATTATGTATGGGAATACACCAGCTACGAAACCGACATTACCCGTTATAAGCGCGGCACTGCCGAAAAGATCCAGGAGACTATGCTGGATCTGCTTGAGCAGCTGTACGAAGGTTAAGGGGGTGGCATTATGAAAAAGCTGAATAAATGGCTGATCGCCATTATCTGCGCCGTTGTTGCGGTGGCGGGTATTGTGGCAGCAGTGTTGCTGTCCGGCGGCCAGGATGCCGCCCAAACCCAACAGCCCCCCATGACTGACGGAAAGCTCTACTGGAATGTGGAGCGTGAATCCTATAAGACCGGCCAATATACCCACCAAAAGGTGGGCGACGACCTTTACCGTGTGCTGTTTGCCGTGGATGGCGAGCAGGTAAAGCTGGATGTCCGCGGCTACTTCCTGGTCCAGGAGATCGACACCCTGGATGTGATGGGCCTGGAATTTGACGAAGAAGGCTTTGTAATCGGTGTGTACAATGTGGAAGAATGCACCGGCGGCTATGCGGCCAAGTCCTTCTATGTGGAAAGCGTAGAGGGCAATACGGTGGTTGCCAACAACAATGCGTACTTCACCGGCTACAGCAAGACCCTGGAGCTGACCGAGGAAACCGGTGTTTATGATGTCAGTGACTCCGGCCCTCTGTGCGGTATGCGTTCCAAGGTAAAGTACAATGACGAGATCGTTGCCATCGAAGACAAGGACGGCAACATTACCCATGTATTTACCAAGCCCTATGTGTACCCCGACAATGTCTACTGGAATGTGGACAAGCCCTATGACTCCGTAAATAAGATCTCCACCCGTCAGCCCAATGCGCTGATGCAGTATGAGATGGATTTCATTCTCAACGGTGAGCTGGTTACATATATCTGCAGAGATCCCGAGGTGGTCAACAAGATCGACGGCTCCCGTGTATGCGGTCTGGAATTTGACGAAAACGGTGAGATCATCGGATATATCAGCGTAAAGGTCGCTACCAACGGTGGCCGCCTGGGTGCTACCAACTATTATGTGGAAAGCCTAAATTATCATAACGGCCTGTATGGTTTCCGGAAGAGCTCTGTGCCCAATCCTTTAGATTCTATCGGCTCCTTCTATCCCCGGGAGGATATGGTGGTCTATGACATGACCGGCAACAATGGCCCCAAGGGCATCGTTACTGAGATCCAGATGAATGACCGCATTATCTGCGTATTGGATAACCGATCCATGATCAGCATGGCCTATGTGGTGGCCAGAGCTGCAGACAGCCCCTTGTACTGGAATGTGGACCGTAACTGGAACAAGACGACCCAGTCTACCAACCGCAGACCGGACAGCAACGGCTGGTACTATTTCAAGATGGCAGTGAACGGCAAGCAGATCACTGTGAAGACCGACGATCTGGCCATTGCCAATGCCATTGAAAGCCCCGTGAATGTGGGCTTAAGGCTGAACGGTGATGTGGTAGAGCAGGTATATTCCTCCTCTGCTGTGTATCCCGCAGGCGTTTTCGGCAGCTGGTATACTATCACCGGTATTTCTGCGGACGGTACCATTACCGCCCAAAAGACCTCCAACGGCAAAACCACTACCAAGACCGGCAAGGTGGCGGAGAATTGCGAATACTACAATGTGAGCGGCACCGCCAATATGGAAGGTGAGAAGACCAGCTTCAGCGCACTGAAGGTTGGCGATGTGATCCATTCCTACAGAAACTTTGACGGTGAGATCACCATCATTTATGTGGTCACCTCCCATTCCAGCAGCCCCATTTACTGGAATGTGGACAAGGCACAGTACTGGGATTCCAAGAACAAAGTATCCACCCGTGAAAAGGATGCGGACGGCTACTACAATATTTTGCTGGCGGTTAACGGCAAGCAGGTGACTCTGCGTACCCGCAGCAAGAAGATTGTGGACGACATTGACGGTCGTACCTGCATGGGTCTGAATGTGAGCGGCACCACCATTATGAAGGTGTTCGGCGCTACCCAGACCGTGAATACCAAGGGTGGTTTGTTCGCCAGCTCCTGGTATGTGACTGCCATCAACGGCAAGACCATCACCGCATCTAACGGCACAAAGACGGAAAGCCGTACCATGGCATACAATTGCCAGGTTTATGATGTGAGCAATACTGCTGACATGGTGGGACAGAAAACCACTGTAAAGGTGGGCGATCAGATCCGTGGCCTTATGAACAGCGGCAAGCAGATCTCCGTGCTGTATGTGCTGAACACCGCACGCCATGCCAATGAGCATCCCTGCGACCACTGCGGTCAGGATGTGAACTGGATTGCCTGGGACGGCAATTCTTATATGGCCGATGGGGGCCACTACATCCTCAATTCGGATGTTGTGATTGCCAAGGGTCCCAATGTGACAGAAGGCGTTACTGCCACTTTGTGCCTGAATGGCTATCAGCTCACCAGAGAAACCGCCCGTGTGTTTGGCGATATTAAGGGAACACTGAATATTGTGGATTGTGTCGGCACCGGCCATGTCCACGGCCAAACCAATAACAATGCATCCGTTGGTATGGTCAGCGGCGGTACACTGAATATCTACGGCGGCAAATTTACTGCCAACGAGGTCACAGAAGCCGGCAAGAATGGCGGTATCTTCACCATCATCGGCGGCGGTCAGATCAATTTGTATGACGGCGTGATCACCGGCGGTAAGACCACCGGCTTCGGCGGTAACATTAACATTTCCGATGGCACTGTCACTGTGCATAAGGGTGAGATTTCCAGCGGTACTTCCGGCGAAGGACAGTACGGCGGCAACATTGCCCTGTCCGGTGAGAATGCAGCCCTCATTATCCATGACGGTCTGGTCTCCGGCGGTACTTCCGGCAGCTACGGCGGCAACATCGGTGTTGCCAAGACCGGCGCTCAGCTGACCATCAACGGCGGCACTGTTGAAAACGGCACCGCAGCTACCCATGGCGGCAATATTACCGTTGCGCTGGGCAGCATGACCATCAACGGCGGTACCATCAGCGGCGGTACGGCTGCCAATTTCGGAAGCTCCATGAGCTTTGTCAATGATACGCAGATTGCTATTACCGATGCTGCTATCACCGGCGGTCAGGTTCGCGCCAGCAATACGGGTGGCTTGACCCTGGGCGGCAAGCTGACCGTTGATGAGCTTTACCTGTACAACATTCCGGTTCTGCTGAGCCAGGATAAGCCTTTGACAGACGCACAGATCTACATCTCCATGGCAACGCCCGGCGTGTTTGTTGAGCAGACAGAAACCGACCTGTCCGATTGCTTCTATCCCTTCGATGCAAACGGCATAGTGCTTTATGAGAATCAGCAGATGCTTCTGCATATGGGCCATGCCCACTGCGTTTGCATCGGTGCTGATGCCAAGCCCGCGGAGCATGAGTGTGATGAAAAGGTCGTGTGGACGGCCATCAACGCCGATGATTCCATTAACCTTGAGGACGGCGGCCATTACTTCCTGAACTGGAAGGGCGAAAACAAAGCAAAGGCCATTAAGGTGGCTGACAATGCTACCGCATACCTGTGTCTGAACGGCTCTGTTGTCCGTGCCCAGACTCTGGTAACCTTGGGTACAGATGCACATTTGATCATCTGTGACTGCTCCGAGGATCAGTCCGGCGCACTGGAAAGCTCCAAGAACAGCCCCATCCAGATCGTGGCAGGTCAGCAGGTATCCCTGTACAGCGGTACCATCAGTGGCACCAACCACTATAACGGCGGTGCGGTGCAGAACGCTACCACCGTTACCATGAATGCCGGCAGCTTCTATATGTACGGCGGTCAGCTGCTGGAGGGCTACAGTTCTGGCGGCAACGGCGGTAATGTGTTCATGACCGGTGCATCCCAGTTCTATATGTACGGCGGCACGATCACCGGCGGCTATGCGGCCAAGAAGGGCGGCAATGTGGCCATGATCAATACCAATGCCCGGTTCTATATGTACGGCGGTCAAATCACTGACGGTACAGCCGGTACCTTTGGCGGTAATGTGTCGCTGAATAACGGCGCACAGTTTATTATGGACGGCACCGATGCACTGATTGCAAACGGTAATGCTCCTTCCACCAATGCAGCCCAAGGCGGCGGCAATATCCATATCCACCATGCCAATGGCAAGTTTACGCTGATAAACGGCGCTATTACCGGCGGCACTGCAGCCAATAAGGGCGGCAGCGTTATGCTCGAGAACGGCTTGCTGGATGTCCAGGGCGGCAGCATCGCCGCAGGTGCTGCAGGTGTTGCAGGAAACTGCGTCTATGTAGCCACCAACGGTACAGTCACCGTAGCGGAAAATGCCTCCGTGGCTGATATCTACGATGTAGATGCCATAGAAGAATAAAAAAGACCCGGCAAACTCAAACGAGTTTGCCGGGATTCTTTTATTCATGTAGCCTATAATGACCGAACAAATACAGGGGAGCTGCAGACCAGCCTTGACACAGAGCGCCGGCACCGCCAAAATCCGCGCAGCCGTTTTCTGTTTCCCAGAAGGTATCGCAGCCCTTTTCCAGCATCATGCCCCAGCGCTTTTCTATGTCGTTCAGGACATAATCACGGTTGGCGCCATTGCGCAGTAATCCCTCATAAGTAAATATGGACAGGCCGATGGTGGATTTGATCAGTGTACCCGAACGGATCAGTTCTTCGATCATATCCTTGTGCTGCTCCGGAACGGCGCCGATGTAGAGCATCAAGCCCTGGGTCAGCTCATGACAGGGCTTGCCGTCTGCCAGCCGGGTCACATAGCCGTTATCTGTGAAGAAATATTCATGGGTAGCGGCTTTCATACTTTGCGCCAGGTCAAGCCACTGGTCTGCCGTATCCGGCTGCAGCAGCTTGCACAGTTTACCGAAGCACTCAAAACCGTCTGCCACAAAGGCGTTCATGGGCACTTCGTAAACTTCTTCCGTAATGGGCACCCGCTTGCCGCCAATGGGCTTGCCGTTCATGCCGGGATTCCATTCGTAGAAATGCCAGTATTCCTGTCCTTGGTACAGGGCGATCAAGCCGTTTAGGGCGATCCTGGCGGCAAAGCCCTGGGCAATGGTCTGCATGACCGGGAAAACCTCTTTGGCAAGGGAAATATCGCCGGTAAACTGCGTGTATTCCAGCACGGAGCGGATAAATACGGCACTGTAGCTGGGGATACAAACATCGTCTTTGCCCGGCGCGCAGATCTGTAAAAGTCCATCGGGACGCAGGGTCTCGGCACAAATACGGATGGCCTCCCGGACAAACTCCGGGGCCTCAAAGCCGTAGTAACAGCTGAGCATCTGCATCCGTCCGTCATAGGGGTACATGGTCTGCTCACGCCAAATGCAGTCGCAGAAATGATCCTGCATACACAGGTGCAGAGTGTTGGCAGCCACATCCCAAATGCGCTTATGAAAAGCGCTTTTCACCGGTGCAGGCTTCATGGAGGCCGGATACCGGGTGGGACGGATAGCCACTTCCGTGACTGTGCCGGTTTTGCTGTAGATATGCAGCTGCAGATAGCGAAGACCGATCCGGCGGAAGGGATGGAAGAAGGTGTTCAAGCCGGGCTTTGCTATGTATCGGCAGCAGAAATGCCGGTAGCCGCAGGCGGTGCGTACCCGCAGATCTTCCAAATGCTCACCCCAACCGATGAGGATCTCGGTAGCTTGCGGTACTTCCAGGCTAAACTGCAAATAACCTGCAGTTTCCTCACCAATATCGTACAGCAGATACACGCCGTCAGCCCGGCGATCATTGGGCACTGAAAATGCGCCCTTTTGCCAATCAAGCTGCTTTTTGGTCATGGCGGAAAGATAGGCACTGTGCATCCGCTGGCTTTTGGGAAGCGAGGAGTCGTTTTCCAAAAATACACCCTGTGCCTTTAGCTTCGCCTTCTGGGGTTGACCCACTACCATTTTCTTGGTGGGACGGGGGATCAGATTCTTTTCCTTGGGGGCTGCCAGGGAGCGGGCAAATTCTGTCTGTGGGCCGTTTGCGTCATACTCGAAATTAAAGCCCAGCTGCGCAGTGATCTTTTCGCCCTTGGGAAGATACCGCCGGTTGGCTCCGGAAAGACAGCTTTCATCGCTGACGCAAATGGCTTTGCCATCTGCATATACCGCAAAGATCACACCGGGGATCTGCATGGAGCAGGTAGGGAAGGGCACACCGATCACCTGCTGGGTGATAAACAGTGTATTCTGCCCGGGCTGCACAAAGGCGCTGATATCCAAAGTGTCGCAGATCTGCCGGTTTTCCGTGTCCGGAAGCTGACCGCAGTCCACAAATTCTCCGTTCACATAGATCGCATAATGGCTGTGGGCGCTGATGTACAGGGTCACGGGGACATCCCCGGAAACGGAGAAAACAGTCTGATAATCATAGTAGCTGTCCACCGGTTGCTCCGGTGCATTGGCAGCCATGATCCATTTTGCGTTTTCAAAAACAGACATCACGGACCTCCTGTGTCAAAGCTTGTCTTTCAGTGCCCAAATCAGATTCTCAGAGTACAGGGAGAATCCCAAATCGTTGGGATGCAGAAATGCGTCAGCATAATAATCTTCCATATGGGGAACAAGGTCATATCCTTCAATATGGTGAAAGCCGTGAGATATGGCGTGAGCGATCACCCTGTCGCATACCTGCCGGTGAGTGCCGGTGGCACGAACCAGTTCTCCATCGGCCCGCCACAAGGGAGATATGTAGAAAACAGGTTTGCCGGGGAACAGCTGTCCGATCCGATCCATGTATGCGATGGATGTGGCCTCCAGTTCTTCCAGGGAGTGGAAGTGGTTGTAATCGTTGGTGCCGTAGGCCAGGAAGATCACATCCGGGTCGTAATCAACACTCGCCAGCGTGGCCGGATTAAAATAGCTGCCGCCCAGACCCCAGTTCATCACTTGGGCATTAAAAAACTGACTGATCCGGTTAGCGTAAGTGGTGGACGGCCGGGAGGAGCTGGCACCCTGGGTGATGGAGTCGCCCAGGAACAGGAACTTCCGGTCATAGACATGGGGGCGTACATAAGACCCCTCATCCAGAAATACCAGCTTCAGCATACCGGCTTTATGATCGGGCAAAAGGATGGTTACCCGGGTATCGCCCTCGGGCAGGGCAACGGTGGGGCGCATACCGCCCTGTACCACAGCGGCACATAGTCCGTTGACCAAGATCTCATATTTGCCTTCGCCCATGGTTTGCACGCACACATGGCGGGAATCTGTATGAAAATCCAGGCGGCAGCCGGTGGCGGCCAGGGCTCTGCTTGTAAAGGTTTCACTCATGGTGGTGAAGGCAGCTACCTGCGTATCATTTAACCGCCGAAAAGAAATACCGCCATCAGCTTGCAGAGCAATTTCCTGGGCGCCAAAGGCCACGGATTTGATCTGATCCAAGGAAAGCTTCATAGAAAAGTACCTCCCAAAATTCTTTCCCATAATTATACCAAATCTGCCCTTTGTTGGCAAGCCACATATTGTTAAAGGGCGAAGAAATAAATAGCAATGAATTGCAGCAAGCTGCCTGCCACCACAAAGATATGGAAGACACTGTGAAACCAGGCTCGTTTGGAACCGATGCCGTATAAAACAGCACCCACCGTATAGGCAATGCCACCGGACAGTAGCCACAGGAAGCCGGGCATGGACAAAACCTCCAAAATTTGGGGAATGAAGAAGACGATGCCCCAGCCCATGCCGATGTAGCAGATCATGGAAAAGACTTTGTATTTTTTCAGATCAATTGCGGTCAAGACCGTGGCCAGTATGGCCAGTGCCCATTCTGCTGCCAAAAGCCCCCAGCCGATGGCAGGATAGGCGGGGATCAAGGCGCACATCAGCACAGCGGTGTAAGTGCCTACAATCAGATAGTAAATGGTGCAATGATCCAGTACCTGCAATACCTTTTTTGCCGTACCGGGGCGCAGACCGTGATAGACGCTGGAAATGGTGTACAGGCAAACCATGCCCACGCCGTAAATGCAGCAGCCTGTGACCGCAGCAGCGCCCTGGGCCCGGATGACCGTGAGGATCAGAATCAAAATGCCCATGGCTCCACCCACAATATGGGTGACCATATTCATGATCTCTTCACCGCCGGTGTATTTTGGCAGCACTCTGGCAGCCAGCTTCGTTCGTTTTTGCATAGGGGATCCCTTCCTTTCGTAAGGCAGTATACCACATTCTGTGGGGGTCATAAACCTACTTTGCCCCCATGGTCTCTCCGAGGCGTAGAAGAGCCACTCTCCCCAGGGTAGAGTAGGAAAAAGTTGGATTTTTTGGCAAAAACATGGCTTCGTGTACAAGTTGCACAAAAAAACAGGAGAAAATTTGGCACGGAAATCGGCATGAATTCAAATAATTTTCATCCAGTATCGGGGAATCTGTGCTATAATATTAACGGTGGCAGAAGCCACCAATGTGATGCAGCAAAGGAGCCGCTATGGACAATATTTTGTTTTTCTTAACGCCGAAGGCCATGTGTGCCTTCGTGTACGATGATTATACCGTTCGACAGGCATTGGAAAAGATCGAAGGCACCGGTTTTAATACCGTTCCCATTCTCAGCCGCCGGGGCGAATACCGGGGAACGCTGACGGAGGGTGATCTGCTGTGGGCGCTGAAGAATGCGTGCTACCTGGATATGCGCCAGGCAGAGGCACGGCGGATCGCAGAGATCAACCGTAAGAAAGATTACATACCGGTGCGGGTGACCACGGATATGCACGAGCTGGTACGCCGAGCTATCAATCAAAACTTTGTGCCGGTAGTGGACGATAAGGAGGCCTTTATCGGCATCGTCACCAGAGGAGATATCCTCAAATACTGCACCCAGGAACTGTTCCCGGAAAGTAATAAATAAGATTTGGGCTGTTGCTTTTTGCGACAGCCCAAATTTTTTTGAAAATGTAAACATCTCGCACATTTTGAAAATGTAAACATCTCGCACAGGTGTTGAAAATTTCTGTAAATTATGCTAAAATAATCAAAACTATGTTCAGGAGGGGCATTATGAACGACGAGAAGCTGAGGTTCCAACTCGGCGCAAATATTGCTGCTTACCGTAAACGCTTCGGCATGACCCAGGTGGGGCTTGCTGAGAAGCTGAATTATTCCGATAAAGCGGTTTCTAAATGGGAGCGGGGAGAGTCTATGCCTGATGTGCAGACCCTGGTGCAGCTGGCGGATCTGTTTGAGATCACCGTCAATGATCTGCTGGTAGACCCCAATGAAGTTCCCGAAAATACCAGCAAGGTCAGCCGTGTTATGGAAAACGCGGTGGAAAAGACCTTGAAACGCAAGGCCGATAAGAGTATCATTCTAAAGCTTTCTTCGCTTTTGGTGTGGTTTGTGGCTCTGCTGGTATTTGTGGTGCTGTCCACTTTGGATATTCCCAACAGCTGGGTGTCCTTCTTCTATGCAGTGCCCATCAATGCCGTTGTGGAGCTGAGTTTACGCAATGCATGGCGTGATTTCCGCAGGAATCAGCTGATCATTTCCGCCATCGTGTGGGGCTGTCTTGTGAGCCTGCATGTGACGCTGAAGGTGTTTACCAGTGTCAATGCCTGGAAGATCTATTTGCTGGGAATTCCCGGACAGGCGGCCATTTTCCTGTGGTTCCGTTTATTCCGGAAGGGAAATCGTGAGGTAAGTGATGAACAAGCATGAACTGCGTCAGCTGATAAAGAATAAGAAGCGGGAAATGACCCTGCAGGAAATTGAAGCAGCCTCCGCCCGCCTGGGTGAGTTGTTTGCAAGCTGTGAAGCCTATCAGCAGGCGAAAACCATTTACTTCTACCTGCCCTATAACCAGGAGGTACGCACAGTGCCCATGATCCGGCGGGCTTTGGCAGAGGGCAAGCGGGTGGCTGTTCCCAAGGTCTACGACGATGAAATGCGCTTTATCTACATAGACAGCCTGGACGGTATCGAGAAGGGAAGCTTCGGTATTCCGGAGCCGGTGGCGGACGAGCCTGTAGCCAATGATCCCACGGCGCTGATCCTTATGCCTGGCCTGGCCTTTGACCGGCAGGGACACCGGATCGGCTACGGCGGCGGCTATTACGACAAATATTTAAGCGCCCAGCCCGGTCATCCCACCGTAGCTCTGTGCTACGGCTTCCAAATGCAGGAGCAGCTGGAAACGGAGGAATTTGACATTCCTGTGGATCTGGTGCTTTGGGCATAAGTGCTTTAAAAACACGGAGGATAGTCTATGCATATTCCCCAAGGCGATACTGCCCAGTTGGAGCTGGTAAGCTTTCAGCAGGCGCTGGAAATGGCCAATATCTCCAATGACGAATATGATGTGACCCGGTGGCTCTATGCGCCCAACTTCTATGCGGATTACCGTTACATACTGGGCACCCGAGGCAAAAATCCCTTGATCTGTATTGGTATCAATCCTTCTACGGCCCAGCCGGGAGATCTGGACAATACCCTCAAATCCGTGGAGCGGATCGCCCTGGGCAACGGCTTTGACAGCTTCATCATGTTCAATGTCTACGCCCAGCGGGCAACGAATCCGGACACCATGGAGAAAACCTGCAATGCGCAGCTGCACCGGCAGAATATGGAAGCTTTTGAGTATGTGCTTTCCATATCCGAAAAACCTGCGGTGTGGGCAGCCTGGGGTACGATCATCGAAAAGCGGGATTATTTGCCCCATTGCCTGCAGGATATGCTGCACTTGGGGCAGCGCTATGGGGCAACCTGGCACTGCGCCGGAGCAGTCAGCAAGCAGGGCCATCCCCACCATCCGCTGTATCTGCGTAAGGATGAAAAGCTGAAGAGCTTTGATATTGAGGCTTATTTGGAGGTCTTATATGGAAGATCTGTGTGAAAGCTGCTGGCATTTTGATTACGACGAAGAATATGATGAATACTATTGCATGATGGATCTGGACGAGGATGAGGTCTACCGCATTTTCGTGTCCGGACAGAGCCGGTGCCCCTATTACAGACAGGGCGACGTTTAAACCTTGGCAAGGAGACAGTAATATGAAACGAATATTGGTCTTGCTGTGCGCATTGCTGCTGCTGTGCGGCTGCTCACAGGCAAAGAAGGCTGCTTCTCAGAACACAGCCCCTCAGACCGAGCCCACAGGCGCATACATAGCCGACCATGGGGTGGAAACTGCTTCCGGCGGCGCAGTTCGTGCCTACGGAATCGGTGGTACGGGCATGGCTGTGACCTCTGACGGCGTTGTGGTGTGGAGTGCGGGCAAGCTGTCGGTCTACGATACCGATGAAGGAAAGCTCCTGTATCAGAGCGCATCCGTATCGGATGTACTGGCGGTGGAGGATGGCCTTATTTACTACGAAAACGACGGCATTTCCTGCTACGATTACCGCTTAGAAAAGACCCGCCATTGGGATTTGCCGGAGGATGTGCAGGGAGCGTTTGCTGTCGGCACGCAGACAGGGGAGATATACTACGGTGTCAGCGGCATGATCTATGCCATGAACATGGATTCCGGTATCACCCGCATGCTAAAGTCCCATTCTGCCCAGGAGCAGACCATCACGGGCGCCTATTTCGGCGGTAGTGTGATCGGCTGGGAAACGGAAAACGGCATTTCTTACCTGTCCACAGCAGATGGCTCTTTGCTGAGCAGTGAGCAGGGGATCCGGGGCTTGCAGACCCAAGGGGATTCTTATTTTGTACTGCGCCTGGATGGTATGGTGGAGCAGGTGATCACCGGCACGGAGGATGGCGAGCCTTTGCTTGTGAATCTGCCTGGAGAGCAGCTTGTACCTGCCTTCCAAATGAATGGCCTGCTGCAGATCAGCGAAGACTTGACCCTTTCATTTTATGATTTGACCACCGGGCAAAAGTGCGCCCAGGTGACCGTCCCGGAGGCAACGGGCTTTAACGCCATTGCCGCTGCTGACGGCTTTGTATGGATTCTGACGGAGAATACATTGTACCGCTGGGAGATCGCCAAATCCCCGGCGGAGGATGAAACCACATATGTGAGTACACTCTATACACCGGAAAATCCCGATCCCGAGGGTATGGCGCAGTGCCAATCCCGGGTGGATCAAATGAATCGGGATTATGGCGTTCGTATCCACATCGGCGCAGATGCAGTGTCGGAACCCGGCGAGCATGTGCTGACCATGGAGCATCAGCCTCTGGCCATCCAGGCCATGCTGGACAGCTTAGAACCTTTGCTGCAGCACTTCCCGGAGAGCTTCCTGCGTAAAACCGTGGCCAGCGGTTGGGTGCGGATCTGCCTGGTGCGATCTGTAGATAATACAGCCCAGTACGCCCGCTATTGGGTGGACGGCGATTGCTATATTGCCATTGCCCTGGACGCAGATATGACTGAAGCTTTTTTGGCCGGCTTTGGCGGCGCTGTGGACAGCCATATTTTGGGACACAGCCGTGATCTGGAGTACTGGAACAAAGCCAATCCCAAGGGCTTCTCCTATATTGCCGACGGCATCGTACCGGAGGAATATGCCCAGTATGTGGGTACACATTTTGTGGACGAAGCGGCCATGACTTATCCCAACGAGGACAGAGCAAGGCTCTTCTACTATGCCATGGCCGAGGGCAATGAAGAGCTGTTTGCTCAGAGCGCCCTGCAGAAAAAGCTGAAAATGCTGTGTGAGGGCATCCGGGAGGCCTACGACTTGAAAAAGAGTCCCGAAACCTTCCTCTGGGAACAGTATCTGGAAGAATCCCTGGCCTATACGAAATAACGCGTAAATAGAGGAATACCACAAAGCTAAGAAAACCCTGTCATCCTGAGCGACCGAACGGAGTCGAAGGATCTTCGCACCAAATTGATCCGAGCGGTCAACCAAGTGCGTAGATTCTTCGTCGCCGTAGGCTCCTCAGAATGACAGGGCTTTCTAAACTTAATGACATTGGGGGGGAATGCCTCTCTCTTTTATTTAAAAAATGGCACCGGTCAACGACCGGTGCCAAAATTTTTACTTTTTAAAGGTCATGGTGGAGCCGTCCATGGTCAAGGTTAAGGTGTTACCCTTAACAGTAAAGGGAACCTTGCTCTCGGGTTCGCTTACAGCCCAGATCTCGCCGTTGGCGTATTCCATTTCCTCGGTCTCGCCCATCATGTTGAACACGCCTGTGCCATCGCTATTCAGCTGTACATAGAAATCAATTTCCATACCAATCATAGCTTCCAGGTCGGCTTTGGTGGCCTTTTCACCATCGGCCTCCATGCTTACTAGCTCATACTTGCCGGCGATGCTGTTGCTGCCGGAGGAGCTGTCCTTGCCACAGGCGGCCAGGCACAGAGCCAAGCTAAGTACCAGTGCCAGACATACCAGAATCTTTACCTTCTTCATTGTTGTAACCTTCTTTCCATTTTGTGGCGGTGGGAGCCACCGCTTCTTAAATATTATAGCATGAAAAGCAAATTTGTCTATACTTTCAGCGCAGATTCATAAACCACATTTTTCGGCAGATTCAGCTCCTGGGCGGTCTGCTTGATGGCATCCTTGCGGCTCATGCCGGTTTCCATCAGCTGTGTCACCCGCTGTGCGGCGTCGGCAGCAGTGGCGGCGGTTTTTTCCTCCGGTGCAGCTCCGGCCACAACCAAAACGAATTCACCCTTGGGTGCTTGCTGGGTATATTTTTCCACTGCTTCGCCCAAAGTGGTGCGCACGACCTCTTCGTGCAGCTTGGTCAGTTCCCGGCAAAGGCTGATGGGACGCTCCGGGCCGAACACACTGGCCATATCTTCCAGGGTGCTGAGCAGCTTGTGGGGCGCTTCGTAGAAGATCATGGTGCGTTGCTCTTTCAGCAGGGCTTCCAAATGCTCCCGGCGGCTTTTCTTGGCGGTGGATAAAAAGCCCTCAAAACAGAATCTTCCGGTGGACTGACCGGAAATGCTCAGCGCGGTGATCACTGCACAAGGGCCGGGGATGGCGCACACGGTCACGCCGGCTTCGGCGCATTGCTTCACCAATTCTTCGCCGGGGTCAGAAATAGCTGGACTGCCTGCATCGGATACTAAGGCGCAGGTCTCACCGGCCAGGATCCGATCCAATATGATATTGCCTTTTTGTGCCTTGTTATGCTCGTAATAGCTGACAAGGCTTTTTTTAATGCCCAGGTGATTCAGTAGCTTCAAGGTCACCCGGGTATCCTCGGCGGCAATAAAATCCGCTTGCTCCAGGGTTTGCTTGCAGCGAATGGAAATATCTCCCAAATTGCCAATGGGGGTAGGGACTAAGTATAACATTCCGGCCATGGATTGACCTCCTAAAGATGATATAGCCTGTGATAATATTCTGTGGGTTCGCCTTGCGCAGTGTGCAGGGCCTCTTCCAGCCAAACAAGCCCGGGCTTAGCACCCTTTCGGCATTGCAGCAGGATCAGACTCACCGGGCCATTTTCCTTATGCCTGAGCAGGCACAGCCGTTTGGGCTCCAAATTCTCGGCAGATGCACAGGCGCACAGCTGCGCCAGCCGTTCCGGCCGGTGTACCAGGTAGAAATCGCCGCCCCAGCGAAGGGCCTTTGCAGCGGAAGCAAACAGCTGCTGTGGCGTACAGTGATCCTCACGGCGGGCTGTGGTGTGCTTTCCCTCCGGGCCTGCGGCAAAGTAGGGGGGATTGGAAACGCAAACATGAAATCCGCCTGTCATATGGGAGGGGATTTGCGTTAAGTCGGCGCATATACTGGTAAGGCGGTGTGCCAGCTCGTTACGGGCAATGTTTTCCAGGGCGGTCTGATGCGCCTTTTCGTCCAGCTCCATGCCGGTTACCTGGCAGGAATCATCTTTTGCGCACAGCGCAATACCAAGAGTGCCGCAGCCGGAGCCCAGATCCAACACCCGGGCATTTTTCGGCAGCTTCACGAAGTCCGCCAAAGCCATGGAATCCGTGCTTAGGGGAAAAGCGCCTTCACATATATTTAAAGTATATCCGTTACTGAAAAATTCCATAATAATCCTCTGAAAGAAAAATCAGCCTGCGTGCCGGGGAAACCGGTACGCAGGCTGATAGCAGAATCGGAGAATCAGCCTTCCTCGATCGCTTCAACAGGGCAGTTGTCAACGCAGGTGCCGCAGTTTACGCACAGATCAGCGTCGATGACGTACTTGTCTTCACCCTCGGAGATTGCCTCAACGGGGCAGTTGTCAACACAAGTGCCGCACTTGACACAAGCGTCACTGATAGTGTAAGCCATGATTTTACCTCCAGTAATATGTTCTTGTTGCTCGCTTAGCTGAGCATAGAACTATTCTAACATGGATTTTCCAAATTGCAATCGTTTTTTTCAAAAACTGCAGTATAAATTTTTACGCCGATGGGGAAAATTTCCGTCAGTAATCAAAAGCTGCCTGTTGCAGGGCTGTTTGAGGAGGATACGGCAATGCGTTTGAGCGTAGAGACAGAGGCGCTGTTGCAAAGGGCGGCGGGGCATGCCCGGAATTTGGGGCATAGCTTCGTGGGCTCGGTGCATTTGCTTTTGGCGCTGAGCCAGGATGGGGGCAGGGCGTCACAGCTGCTCCGCTTTTCCGGCGCCCAGGCCGGGGAGACCGAAAGACTGGCAGGTTTGCTTTGGGGCAGGGGCAGCCCCCGGTTGCCCCTGCCCCAAAGCTTTTCTTCCAGGGCAAGAAGAATTCTCACAGGCGCGGCATCGGAAGCCAGGATGTTGGGCAGCAGATATGTGGGGAATATGCACATTCTGCTGGCGCTTTTGCGGCAAAGACAGTGTGCGGCAACAAGGCTTCTGACCCTTTGTGATGTGGATGTGGACACTCTGTTTTCCGCAGCTGTGGATCAGGTGCATACAAACAGGCAAAAAAAGGAGGCGGTTTCTACGAAGCTGTTGGAACAATTCAGCGAGGACTTGATACAAAAGGCATCCACCATGGAGCCCGTTGTGGGCAGAGATCGGGAAATTGAAATGGTGATCGGTATTCTCAGCCGAAAGAATAAGAATAACCCTGCCCTCATCGGTGAGCCCGGTGTGGGCAAGACAGCCATTGCCGAGGGGCTTGCACAGCGCATGGCCGCAGGCAATGTGCCGCCCCAGCTGAAGGAAAAACGGTTGGTCAGCCTGAACATGGCCAACCTGGTGGCAGGTACAAAATACCGGGGTGAGTTTGAGGAGCGGCTGCGGGATATGCTTTCGGAGATTCGCCGGTGCGGTGATGTGATACTGTTCGTGGACGAAATGCATACCATCGTGGGAGCCGGTGCTGCGGAGGGCGCCATTGATGCAGCCAATATCTTTAAGCCCGCATTGGGCAGGGGAGAGCTGCAGCTGTTGGGAGCAACCACCCGAGAGGAATACCGTAAGTTTATTGAAAAAGACCCTGCTCTGGAACGGCGGTTTCGTCCGGTGGTGGTGGAGGAGCCGGACAGGGAAGCGACCCTGCAGATCCTCAGAGAATTGAAGCCCGGTCTGGAGCGCCACCACCGCCTGCGAATCTGCGACGAGGCACTGGAGGAAGCGATCCGTCTGTCTGTACGCTATCTACCGGATCTTTACCTGCCGGATAAGGCCATAGACCTGCTGGATGAGGCCGCTGCCCATGCGCGGCTGGAGGAGCTGTATGTGAGCCGCCGCAGTTTGCGGCAGAATTTAGAGCAAGAGCTGCAGGATGCCATTCGGGAAAGCCGCTACGAAAAGGCGGCCCAATTGCGGGATGAAATGCATCGGCTCACAGAGCGCCCCTTGGAAACCCGCCGTGGCAAAGCAGTGAGTGCTGCCCATGTGGCCTGGGCGGTCAGCGCCAGAACAGGGATCCCTACAGGCAGACTCAGCACAGACGAACGGCAGCGGCTTTTAAAGCTGGAGGAAATTTTGGCGACTCATGTGATGGGACAGGAGGAAGCCATTGCGCAGACGGCACAGGTGCTGCGCCGGGGCTTGGCCGGCTTTCGTGATGAGGGGAGACCTGTGGCAAGTCTTTTGTTTACCGGGCCAACGGGCGTAGGTAAAACAGAGCTATGCAGAGCCCTGGCAAAGGAGCTCTACGGCAGCAAGGACGCGCTGATCCGACTGGATATGTCCGAGTATATGGAAAAGCAGTCGGTAGCCAGACTCATTGGCGCTCCTCCGGGTTATGTGGGCTACGAGGAGGGCGGCAAGCTAACAGAAGCGGTACGGCGCAGACCCTACTGCCTGGTGCTGCTGGATGAGCTGGAAAAGGCCCATCCGGACGTGGCGGGGATCTTGCTGCAGATCATGGAAGAGGGGGTGCTGACGGATTCTACCGGCAGGCGGGTCAGCTTCAAGAATGCGGTGGTGGTCATGACCTCCAATATCGGCGGACAGCTGCGCAGCGATGGTCTGGGCTTTTTGCCGGAGGGCAGACAGGGACAGACCAAGGAGGAGCTTAAAAAGCATTTCACGCCGGAATTCCTGGGACGGATCGATAAGATCATCTGTTTCCACCGTCTGCGCAAACAGGATATGGAAGCCATTGCCAGAAAGTATCTGTGCGCATTGCTGGACAGGGCGCAGGCCGGTGGGCTCACACTGCGCCTGC
>JAZNHQ010000244.1:0-12740 GCA_045577035.1 Faecousia sp.
TGTTTGAAATTCTGTCCAACGCCATTGACGAAGCTCGTGAGGGACACGGTGATACCATCATCGTCACCCGCTACGAGGATCTGTCCGTGGAGGTGGAGGACTTTGGCCGTGGCTGCCCCGTGGACTATAACGAAAAGGAAAAGCGCTATAACTGGGAGCTGGTGTTCTGCGAGCTGTACGCTGGCGGTAAGTATGGCGAAAACGGCGAGAACTACGAATACTCCCTGGGTCTGAACGGCCTGGGCTCCTGTGCGACCCAGTACGCATCGGAATTTTTTGATGCCACCATTCGCCGTGACGGCTTCCGCTATGATCTACATTTCGAAAAGGGTCGTAACAAGGGCGGTCTGAAGAAAGAGCCTGTGGATCGTAAGAAGACCGGTTCTTTGTTCCATTGGAAGCCGGACAGAAATGTGTTTACGGATATTAATATCCCGGCAGACTATTACCGGGATGTGCTGCGCCGCCAGGCGGTGGTCAATAAGGGTATTACCTTCCGCTTCCGCAACCAGGTGGGAAGCCGCTTTGAAACGGAAGAATACTGCTATGCCGACGGCATTAAGCAATACCTGGAAGAACTGGCAGGGGAGAGCAGCTTCACTATGCCCGTGTTCTGGGAAGCAGAGCGCCGTGGCAGAGATGCGGAAAACCGCCCGGAGATGAAGCTGAAGATCACAGCATCCTTCTGCTTCTCCAAGACCGTCAGCCATATTGAGTATTACCACAACTCCTCCTGGCTGGAATACGGCGGCAGCCCCGACCGGGCCGTGCGCTCCGGCTTCGTGGCAGCCTTCGACAAATTCCTGAAGGACAACAATAAGTATACCAAGAACGAAAGCAAGATCATTTTCCAGGATATCCAGGATAGCCTGGTGATCATCACCAACTGCTTCTCCACCATCGGCTGCTTTGAGAATCAGACCAAGAAGTCTGTGAACTCCAAGTTCACCCAGGAAGCTATGACCGCCTTCTTCAAGGAAAAGCTGCAGATCTGGTTTATCGAGAACAAGCAGGAGGCGGAAAAGGCCGCCGAGCAGGTGCTCATCAACAAGCGAGCCCGTGAGAGTGCGGAAAAGACCAAGAGCAATGTCAAGAAGAATCTGACCGCTAAGGTGGACATTGCCAATCGGGTGCAAAAGTTCGTGGATTGCCGCAGCAAGGACAGCTCTGTTCGTGAGCTGTATATCGTGGAGGGTGACTCCGCATTGGGCTCTGTTAAGCTGTCCCGGAACGCAGAATTCCAGGGCATTATGCCTGTGCGTGGTAAGATCCTCAACTGCCTGAAGGCGGACTACAACAAGATCTTTGCATCTCCCATCATTACCGACCTGATGAAGGTGCTGGGCTGCGGTGTGGAGATCCAGGGCAAAAAGTCCAAGGATCTGTCTACCTTTGACATTGACAACCTGCGCTGGAACAAGGTGGTCATCTGTACGGACGCGGACGTGGACGGATTCCAGATCCGCACCTTGATCCTGACCATGCTCTACAGACTTTGCCCCACGCTCATCCGGGATGGCTATGTGTATATTGCAGAGTCGCCCCTGTTTGAGATCAATTACAAGGACGGCGGCAAGGAATACACCCAATTTGCATACAATGAAATGGAAAAGACCCGTATACTCCGGGAGATAGAAGGGAAAAAATATACTATCCAGCGCTCCAAGGGTCTTGGTGAAAACGACCCGGAAATGATGTCCATGACCACCATGGATCCGGAGACCCGGCGGCTCATCAAGGTCATGCCCGAGGACGCGGAGCGTACCGCATTCTATTTCGATGTGCTGTTGGGCGATAATCTGAACGAGCGCAAGAACTTCATTGCGAAAAACGGCGCCAATTATCTGGAACTGGCCGATATTTCTTAAGAGGTAAGCTATGGCACGAAAGAAAAAAGAACCGGAACTAAATAAAAAGAAAGTAGATACCAGCGGTGTTATCGGCCTGGTAGGCTCTACCACGGAGCAGGCCATTTCTGAGACCCTGGAGATCAACTATATGCCCTACGCCATGTCCGTGATCGTGTCCCGGGCCATTCCGGAGATCGACGGCTTTAAGCCCTCCCACCGGAAGCTGCTGTACACCATGTACAAGATGGGCTTGCTGAACGGCAGCAAGGTCAAATCCGCAAATATTGTGGGTCAGACCATGCGTTTGAATCCTCACGGTGACGCCGCCATCTATGAGACTATGGTGCGTCTTGCCAAGGGCAACGAGACATTGCTTCACCCCTTTGTGGATTCCAAGGGTAACTTCGGTAAGGTCTATTCCCGTGATATGGCCTATGCTGCCGCCCGATATACGGAAGCCAAGCTGGACAGCTTCAGTGCGGAGCTGTTCCGGGATATCGACTCGGATACCGTGGATATGGTGGATAACTACGACTCCACCACGAAAGAGCCTGCACTGCTGCCCACCACATTCCCCAATGTGCTGGTCAATGCCAACCAGGGTATCGCCGTTGGCATGGCAAGCAATATCTGCTCCTTTAACCTGGCGGAGATTTGCGAGACCACCATTGCCCTGATGAACAACCCCGACCATGACATTTTGGAAACCCTGCTGGGCCCGGATTTCTCCACTGGCGCAGAGCTTCTGTTTGACGAGGCAGCCACCCGGGAGATCTACTCCACCGGTCGCGGCAGCTTCAAGCTCAGAGCCAAGTGGCGTTACGAAAAGAAAGAAAATGTAATCGAGATCTACGAGATTCCCTATTCCACCACCTGCGAGGCCATTATGGATAAGGTGGCGGAGCTGATGAAGGCGGGCAAGATCAAAGAGATCAACGATATGCGTGACGAGACCGACCTGGGCGGTCTGAAGCTGACCATTGATCTGAAGCGGGGCGTAGAGCCGGAGAAGCTGATGCAGAAGCTGTTCCGCCTGACACCCTTGCAGGATAGCTTTGCCTGTAACTTCAATATTCTGATCGCCGGTATGCCCAGGGTCATGGGCGTGGGCGAGATCCTGGAGGAGTGGACCGCATGGCGTACGGAGTGCGTCAAGCGCCGCATTTACTTCCAGATCAACAAGAAGGAAGAACGCCTGCACCTGCTCAAGGGCTTGGAGCGGATCCTGCTGGATATCGACAAGGCCATCCGTATCATCCGGGAGACGGAGCTGGAAAGCGAGGTCATCCCCAATTTGATGATCGGCTTTGGCATTGATGAGATCCAGGCCAATTATGTGGCAGAGATCAAGCTGCGTAATATCAACAAAGAGTACATCCTGAAGCAGATCCGTGCCATCGACGACCTGGAAAAGGAGATCGCCGATCTGCGGGATATCCTCAGCAGCGGTCGTCGGCTGAAAAATGTGCTGATCGGCGAGCTGAAGGATGTGGCAAAGAAATACGGCAAGCCCCGGAAGACCGAGATCGTTTATCAGACCGCAGCCATTGAGGAAGATGACGAAATCGAGGATATTCCGGATTATCCCGTTACCGTCTTTGTTTCCAAGGAGGGCTATCTGAAGAAGATCACAGCCCAAAGCCTGCGTATGTCCGGCGTGCAGAAGTTCAAGGAAGGCGACAGCCTGGCCTTCTCCAGGGAAACCACCAACCGGGCAGAGATCCTGGTGTTTACAGACCAGGCACAGTGCTACAAATCCCGGCTTAGCGATTTCGAGGATGGCAAAGCTTCTCAGCTGGGTGATTATCTGCCCCAGAAGCTGGGAATGGATCCCGGTGAGAACGTGCTGCAGGTGATCCTGCCCGGTGATTATAAGGGCTTTATCCTGTTCTTCTTTGAAAACGGTAAGGCAGCCAAGGTGCCGCTGTCCGCTTATGAAACCAAGACCAACCGCCGCCGTCTGACCGGTGCTTATTCCGATAAGAGCCCCATGAAGACAGCCATGGCCTTTGACGCGGATTGTCAGTTGGCAGTCTACACCACCGACGGCAGAGCCGCCATCTTCTCCACAGCACTCCTGCAGTCCAAGACGACCCGCAATACCATTGGTGTGAATGTGATTTCTTTGAAGAAGAAAGCGGCGCTGAGCCATGCTGTGCCTCTGGAGACCAGCGGCATTACAAACCCCAGCCGTTACCGCTGCAGAAACCTGCCCACTGCAGGCAGCCTTCTTAAGGAAGAGGATTCTGCGGAAAAACAAATCAGTTTTGAAGTGTAATGGAGGCCTAATATGAAGGTGAAATTCGGTCTGGTTATGGACATTGTGAAGACCGTGCTTGGCTGCGCGATCTTTGCGATTGGCTTGGATATGTTCCTGCTTCCCAATGATCTGAACAGCGGCGGTATTTCCGGCGTGGGTATGATCCTGGAGGAAGTGCTGGGATTCGGCTCCGTGGGTGTTTGGTCCATTGTGATCAATCTGCCCCTGTTTGCCCTGGCGGGCCTAAAGATCGGCAAGAAGTTCTTTTGGGGCTCATTGCTCGGCATGATCCTGTTGTCCGTGTTCATTGACCTGTTTGCATATCTGCCCAGTTTGAAAACTGATAACCTGATGGGTGCTCTGTACGGAGGCGTTATCTGTGGATTGGGCGGCGGCGTGGTGTTCTCTTGCGGGCACTCTACCGGCGGTTCCGATATTGTAGTGCGCCTGCTGAAGAAAAAGTGGCCCTATGTGCCACTGGGAATCTTTACCACAGCCTTTGACCTGCTGATCGCGGTCATTACCGGTATCGTGTTCCAAAATATTGGTAACGCCTTGTACTGCGGCGTGTCCGTGTTCGTGACCGGACGGGTAGTGGATGCGGTGATTTACCGCTTTGACTATTCCAAGGTAGCCTTCATTGTGACCGCTCACCATACAGAGGTGGCTCGACGCTTGGGTTTGGAATTGCACCGTGGAGCCACATTCCTTCGTGGCGAGGGCAGCTACAGCCATAAGGATACCATGGTGGTTCTGACTGCGGTAAAGCAGCACCAGGTTACGGAGATGAAGGACATCGTGGCGCAGGTAGATCCCAATGCTTTCATTATTGTCCAGGAGGCGCACCAAGTGTTGGGTGACGGCTTCGCCTGCTACTCCAAGGACGCATTGTAAACAGCTGTATAAATAGGGGAGGGAATATTCCTCCCCTAAAAATTTGCGGTTTTTTGAAAAATCCTATTGACATTTTTGGAAAACCTGCTATAATCAATTTCGTTCCGCGGCTGGAGCTCATCCGGTAGAGCGCCACCTTGCCAAGGTGGAGGTAGCGAGTTCGAGCCTCGTCACCCGCTCCAAAAAAAAAAGGATACCATTCGGTATCCTTTATTTTTTGGCGGGGCGAGGCTCGAACTTTATTTTATCAAATCGCCGACGCCGTTTATAATGTACTTGGGACGGTAGGGGAATCTGTCAATATCCTCCATAGTGGTGACGCCGGACAGTACCAGCACAGTATCCACATTGGACTCGATACCGGCGATAATATCCGTATCCATCCGGTCACCGATAAAGGCAATGTCCTGAGAGTGACAGCCCAGCCGTTTTAAGCCGTGACGAAGCATCAACGGATTGGGCTTGCCCACAAAGTAGGCCTTCTTTCCGGTAGCGATCTCGATGGGGGCGATCAGTGCGCCGGTAGCAGGGTAGATGCCCTTTTCCGAGGGGCCGGAGATATCCGGGTTGCAGCCAATAAGCTTGGCGCCTGCCAAAACCAGGTTGATGGCTTTGGTAACCTTTTCGAAGCTGTAGGTGCTGGTTTCGCCCACCACCACATAGTCCGGATTCACATCATTCATATAAATGCCCTGGTCGTACAGTGCCTTGGTCAGTCCGGCTTCACCAATCACATATGCTGTGCAGCCGGGCTTTTGGCTGTGCAGGAATTCTGCAGTAGCCATGGCGCTGGTGTAGAAATGGTCTGCGGAAACATTCAATCCCATCCGTTCCAGCTTCATGCTCAGCTCATGGGGTGTGCGCTCCGGGCTGTTGGTAAGGAAAATAAACTTCTTTTTATTTTCCTGCAGCCAGCTGATGAAATCTACCACGCCATCCAGAACCTTGCTGCCGTGATAGATCACGCCGTCCATGTCGCAAATAAAACCGTCTTTATTTCTGATACATTCCAAAGGAATCCCTCCTCATTGGTTTTCTTTCCCATAGTATAGCATATTGAAGGGCCGGTTGCAAGCAGCAACCGGCCCATAAATCTATCTATTAGTAACCAAAATCGCTCAGTTTCAGCTCTTTCAGCACATACTTGGTGTTGCCCTTCTTAGCGGGCTTGGCCTCGATCAGACCGTTGTACCAGGTATCAAAGGCCTCGGTCTTCAGCTCATCCAGGATCAGCTGATCACGGTAGGTCAGATCCTCCCAACCCACGAAGTACATGATGTGGTAGCCGTACTCGGTCTCCACGATCTCTACATCACCAACCTGGCGTGCAGGATCAATGGCCCAAGCCAGGAAGCTTTCTACATAGTTGGAGCCAGCGTGGATGTTCTCGTATAGACCGCCGGTCTCAGCAGAAGCGGTATCGTCGGTGTTGTCGGTAACCAGCTTAGCGAAGCTATCCTCGGTAGCGTCGCCTGCCTTCCACTCAGCCAGCAGGCGCTCGGCTTCTTCCAGAGCTGCCTTCTTTACTTCCTCGGAAACGGTCTCTTCCTCGGTCTCACCCTCGGTTTCGGTCTCACCCTCGGTTTCGGTCTCTTCCTCGCCTTCGGCCTCAGTGGGCTCAGTGGTTTCCACGGTGGGCTCGGTTACTTCCTCAGCGGTAGCTTCGGTGGTCTCGGGAATGATTTCCTCGGTGGGATCGGTGACTTCTTCGGTGGGCTCAGTCTCTGCCTCGTGGTCGTGACCTTCGTGATCTTCTTCGGTCTCTTCCTCGGTCTCGAACTCAACCAGCAGGTGACGGACACCGCTCATCTTGCTCAGATCGTTGGTGGACTTGCCTTCGTAGCACAGTACATAGTAGCCGTTGATCAGAGCTTCCTCGCCTTCCTCAGCGGTGGCCTTGTTCTCGATCACGGTGATATCGCCTTCCTGGCGATCCTCTGCAGCCACCCACTCCTGGTGAGAAGCGGTGATCTTGGAATACAGAGTGTTATGAGCGGTGGTCAGCTTCTGGTTCTTGGCACCCTTGACCTCCAGCTCCTTCACAGCGGCATCCAGCTCCTCCAGGGAAGTAGCGGTGGCCAGCTGATCAGCAATCTCCTTGGCCTTGGCTCTTGCGACATTTTCCTGCTCAGCGGTGTACTCGGTTTCACCCTCGTCGTTCTCAGTGCCGCCCTCCAGGTAGTTGGAGTAGCTTACATAGTAGTAGGAGTAGTCATAGCTGTTATAGTGGGTGGGATTCTTCTCATCGCGCTCACGGATAGCAGCATCGTCAAAGGTCAGGCTGTCAGAATACTCGTTGTAATAGCCGTTGGCGATCATGCCTCTCTTCAGATATGCCAAGTAGGTGTCCTTCTCGGCACCGTGGCCATACTGCTGAGCCAGCAGCTGATCGGCACTCTCATAGCCCAAAGCCTTGGCGTTGGAATCCATGTTCTTGGAGTAGGTCTTCAGAGTTTCCTGATCCTCTTCGCTGAGCTTATAGCCGGCCTTTTTTGCGGCTGCGGCCAGGGTGTAGTCATGCTGGGCATTTTCAATGGCCAGATCCATGATGTATTCAGCCCAGGTCTGACCCTCGGCATACTCTTGCTCACTCAGAGGCTTGGAGGTATCCAGACCCATGACGGACAGGTCACCGCCAAAGTAGCTGGCGTAGCTGTAGAGCTGATCGCACTGTTCCAGCGCGGTGTCTACATAGTAATAGTTCATTTCAACACTGTTGATCTCAGTGCCGTTGACGGTGGCGGCAGTGGTAGCCTTTTCAAAGATACCGTTGCTGGTGATCCACTGATAGACCAGAATGCCCACAAATGCCAACAATACCAAGCCAATAACGGTAACGAAAATAATGGTGTTCCGTTTCAGCTTCTTTGCTTCTTTGCGTTCTTGCTGCTGACGCTCGGTCATGGCAGCTGCCTGCTGCTCCTTGCGGAGCTTCTTCTTGCTTGATGCGCTCATGTAATCAAATCCTCTCATCGAATGGTTGACAATATGCGTTTTCGCATAGACCCAATCATTATAACGGAAAGTTCCGCCAGTTTCAAGTGTAAATATATCGGAAACCGTGGAAAAATCAAAAAAGTTTACATTTTTTCCTGTTTCTGCGCGAAAGCTGAAGCCAAAATAAAAAGGGGAGAGCATTTACGCTCTCCCCAACCCGCTTTAGCCGTGATGCATCCGATTATGACCTGCACGAAATGGCAGGTGGGTTGCCGATCCTTACGTTAGCTGCTCCCAACGTCCACCTATCGTCAAAGCGTAGGCGGGAGGTCTGCAATCCCGCAAAGAATACTAACATCCCTATAAATAAATGTGGGTCCAAAAGGACACACCACGCACCAAGCAGGCTTTCTTGACGGATCTTTTTTGCCAGGCGTGCGGCTTGGCGGATTTGAAATACACAAAGTATGTCTGCGTCCGCCAAGCCTTCGGCTGACAAAAAATCTCTCGTCAAGACCGAAATAAATTTACAAAATATAACAATTCTGCATTATGCATTTTGCCTTATTCTTCTTCGTCTTCCTCTTCCTCGTAAAGCTGATCCATGATCATGTTGTAAACGGTCTCCAGCTCGTTTTCGTCCTCAATGGCACACAGAATGGGCTCTCCGTCCTCTTCTACGGACTTGAGGATGCTGACCTCCAGGGACTCTTCTTCCTCAGAACCGGCGGGAATCACGGCCAGGTAGGTGCAGCCATTGTATTCCAGGGAGGAAAGTACCTCCAGTTCATACTCGGTGCCGTCCTCGTCCACGATGGTCATAAAATCAGAACCGTATTGCTCTTCCATAAATTACCTCCGCATAATTTTATAACCAGATTGTAACCTATACCACCGGGAAAATCAAGACAGAAAATCTTCCAAAAGGGCGCACAGCTCTTTTTCGTTTTCAAAGGGGATCCCTTGACGAAGGGCGTCTTGATCCTCCTGGGAATACACTTCGGCTCGATAGGGGAGAACCGCCAGCGGCTTACCGTCCTCAAAAATAGCCAAATGTCCGTTGTGGATGCCTAAATAGCTTATGGCTGCTAATAATAAAGAAAGAATCTGTTTCTTCATTTTATGCAGGCTCCTTTCTGTTATACATATATTCTTTGCGGATATTTTACGGTTTATTAAAAAATAGTACTTTCGTTTTTGATTGGGGTATGCTATAATAATACGAACGAGGGTATGCTCTTGCTTGCACTTACACTTATATCGAAGGCGAAAGTCTTCGCTATGGAGGTTATTCATAATGGATCTTTTTAAAAAGAAAAAGGCAGACGAACAGAAGCCGGAACAGGATTTGACTGCGGATCAGCCCCAGGCATTGGTGATTGCCGGTAAGGTCTGGAAGGTTATTTTTGCCTGTTTGAAGATCGGCGCAGGTGCGGTGATCACCGTGGGCCTGATCTTTGCGATTTGCTTATTTGTGTTTATTAATATTGTGGCCGGTTACCTGGAAGAGGATATTATGCCCAATGCCTCTATCAGCCTTGGTGACCATGATATGGAGCTGAATTCCTACCTGTACTGCATTGATGATGGCGAATTCGTCATGTATCAGAATATCTATACCAGTATCAGCCGTGAGTGGGCATCCTATGATGAGATTCCTCAGAATCTGATCAATGCGGCCATTGCCATCGAGGATCACCGCTTCTATGAGCACCAGGGCGTGGACTGGATCACCACCTCCAAGGCTGTGGTGCGTATGTTCTTCGGCAATGACGATGCCGGTGGCTCCAGTATTACCCAGCAGCTGGTGAAGAACGTCACCGGTGAATCCGGTGTGACCGTGCAGCGAAAGGTATTGGAGATATTCAAGGCCTTCGAGCTGGAAAAGAATTACACGAAAGAAGAGATCATCGAACGGTATCTGAACGAAATTTACCTGGGTCAAAGCTGCTATGGTGTGCGTACAGCGGCAGCCACCTATTTCGGCAAGGAACTGGAAAAGCTGACTTTGGCAGAGTGTGCCTCCTTGATCAGCATTACCAATGCGCCTACCTATTACGATCCCTACCAGAACTTTGAAAACAACAAAGAGCGTAAGGAAAACATTCTGTGGGCCATGCGCCAGTATGACATGATTACAGAGGAAGAGTATCAGGAGGCCATGGAACAGGAGCTGGTGCTTAAGCGTGGCGTGGATCTGGCAGATACCATGGCAGAATGCACCAATGCTGAATGTGGCTACCGGGATACGGTCAGCACCCTCAAGGTCGCTGACGGCAAGTACTATTGCCCCAATTGCGGCCTTCAGATAGAGGTCAACGAGTTGGACACCAGGGCTGTATATTCCTGGTATACGGATACCGTGCTGGAAGATGTGGCCATGGCACTGGCCGAAAAGGATGGCATGGAGTGGAACAAGGCCACCCGTGAAAGCTATATGCAGCAGATCCAAAAGGGCGGCTACCACATTTACACCTGCCTGGATCTGGATGTGCAGGCACAGGTGGACAAGATCTACAAGGATCTGTCCCAGATCCCCAAGGATCGCAGTGGTCAGCAGCTGCAATCTTCCATTGTAATCAAGGATAATTCTACCGGCGACGTGGTTGCCATGGCAGGCGGCGTGGGCCCTGATAAGGATTTTGACGATTTTAACCGTGCCACCGATGCTAAGGTGCAGTCCGGTTCTTCCATTAAGCCCATTACGGTGTACGCACCTGCTTTTGAGGCCGGCGAGATCACACCTGCAACGGTCATCAAGGATCTTCCGCTGAACTACAATGTCATGTCCTACGGTCCTTACCCCAAGAACGACGACCGTGAGTATGATTATTCCAACACCATCTTTGGCGGTGTGACCAGGTCCACCAATGCCATTGCGGCACAGACCCTGCAGAAGATCACTACGGGTTATGCTTTTGATTTTGCCAAAAATAAGTTTGGTATCTCCACTTTGGTGGATAACTACACCACCGGTGGTGGCAGTGTCCACTCCGATAACAGCGTTGCGGCGCTGGCACTGGGCGCACAGACCTGGGGCGTTTATGTCCGGGATATGGCGGACGCCTTCGGTACCTTCACCAATGATGGCTACTATGTCAAAGGCCGTACCTTCACAAAGGTTTATGACAGTGACGGCAATCTGGTGCTGGATAATGTGCAGGAGCCTGTAAAGATCCTCAGCGACAAGACTGTAGACTATATGAACTACTGCCTGGTCAATGCGACCATGAGCGGTACCGGTCATGAAGCCAATCTGTACTACTCCAAGGGCATTACCACTGCCGGTAAGACCGGTACTACCTCCAGCTCCAAGGACCGCTGGTACTGTGGCTTTACCGGCTACTACACCGCTGCGGTGTGGGTGGGCTATGACTCTCCCGAGGTTATCCGTCTGGTGAACGGCGGCAACCCTGCAGCGCAGCTGTTCAAGAAGGTTATGGCGCCTCTGCATACAGGCAAGAAGAATATTTCTTTGTACAACAGCAGCAAAATGGTGTCTATTTCCGTGTGCTTGGATTCCGGCAAGCTGGCTACGGACGCCTGTAAGGCAGATGTGCGTACAGTCAGCCGTGTGGCAAGTGTGCTGGTATACCCCGAGGATAAGATCAAGGAATCCTGCGATAAGCACACCATGGTAGAGTACTGTACCACCGGTGAAGGTGTGGCCACAGAGTATTGTAAGCTCTTCTACCTGGCCGATTCCACCATTAAGGTGGAGGAACGGGCTCTGCTCAAGCTGACCGAAGAGGAGGTTGAGGAGATCCGTAAGGCCGTGGGTAACGGTCTGACGGAGCAGTACGCCCAGGATAAGTATATTTATCTGGTGGATAAGGATGGCAATGATCTGATTTTCAAGGGTCTGAAGAACAACCTCAAGCAAGAACAGGATGCACCTTATCAGATCTGTAAGATCCACACAGAGGAGTTGTGGGAGCAGTTTATGGGCTCTCAGAATCCTGATGACGGAGGAGAAGATGATGATGACTCCGGCAACGGCGGTGGCGGTATTACCTTTCACTAATTATTAACGAGGATAGATAATGATTTGGATGTCTGACGAATGGCAGGATTACGAGGTGCTGGACACCTCTAATGGCGAACGCCTGGAGCGTTGGGGCAAGCATATTCTGGTGCGCCCGGATCCCCAGGTGATTTGGAACACGCCCCACACAGATCCTGCCTGGAAAAAATACGATGCCCGTTATGTCCGCTCTGCTACCGGCGGCGGACATTGGACGGATCACAAATTGCCGGAGCGCTGGCAGATCCGGTACAAGGATTATTTGACCTTTAATGTAAAGCCTATGAACTTCAAGCATACCGGCGTGTTTCCGGAGCAGGCGGCCAACTGGGATTTCATCCGGGAAAAGGTTGCCGCTGCCGGCAGACCGGTGCGTGTGCTGAATCTGTTCGCCTATTCCGGCGGTGCCACTCTGGCAGCTGCCGCAGGCGGTGCAGAGGTGTACCATGTGGATGCCTCCAAGGGCATGGTAGCTTGGGCAAAGGAAAACGCCCAGTCCTCGGGACTTTCTGACCGTCCCATCCACTGGATCGTGGACGATTGCGGCAAGTTCATTCAGCGGGAGATCCGCAGAGGCCGCCGTTATGACGGCATGGGCAAAAAACCCGGAACCGAACACAACATTTTGGGGAAACGAGAGGGAAACGCGGAAAGCAGACACAAATAGAAGAACCGCCGCTCCAACGGAACGGCGGCAAAATTCAGCATATCCACGAAAGAATGACGCAAAAAAGTTACAGCATCAGGACGTGCAAGGTGAAGGTCAGGGTCATGA
>JAZNHQ010000245.1:0-12077 GCA_045577035.1 Faecousia sp.
GCTTTGAAGCAACGACTCCTGCAACCGACAAGAAGAAAGCACTGGATACGGCCATTGCCCAGATCGAAAAGAATTTCGGTAAGGGCACGGTCATGCGTTTGGGCGACCGCCCCGAAATGAATGTGGATGCCGTTCCCACAGGCTCTCTGGCACTGGATGCCGCCCTGGGTATCGGCGGTGTTCCCAAGGGAAGAATCATTGAGATCTACGGACCGGAATCCTCCGGTAAGACCACCCTGGCTCTGCATATTCTGGCAGAGGCACAGAAGATGGGCGGCGAGGTTGCCTTCGTGGACGCAGAGCATGCTCTGGATCCTGTGTATGCAGCCGCACTGGGCGTGGATACCGACAATATGCTGGTCTCTCAGCCGGATACCGGTGGGCAGGCACTGGAAATTACCGATGCCCTGGTGCGTTCCGGCGCTGTGGATGCGGTGGTCGTTGACTCCGTTGCCGCACTGGTACCCAAGCAGGAGATCGAGGGCGAGATGGGCGACACCTTTGTGGGTCTGCAGGCCCGTCTCATGTCCCAGGCTCTGCGTAAGCTGGCAGGCACCATTGCCAAGACCAACTGCGTGGTCATTTTCATCAATCAGCTGCGTATGAAGATCGGTGTTATGTACGGTAACCCCGAGACCACCACCGGCGGTAACGCACTGAAGTTCTACTCCTCCGTCCGTTTGGATGTGCGCCGCGTGGAGTCCATTAAGGAAGGCGGCAATGTGATCGGCAACAAGACCCGTGTCAAGGTGGTCAAGAATAAGGTTGCTCCTCCTTTCCGTGAGGCCTATTTTGATATCATGTATGGTGAAGGCATCAGCAAGTGGGGCGAATTGGTGGATCTGGCTGTTCAGATGGATATTGTTCAGAAGAGCGGCAGCTGGTTCAGCATGGGCGATGAGCGCATCGGCCAGGGCAAGGATAGCGTAAAGGCATTTTTGATTGCCAATCCCGAGATCGCTCAGCAGGTGGAAGCTCAGGTTCGTGAGAACATGATGAAGGCACAGGCTACCCCCAAGACCCCTGCCCGTGCCGCTGAGCGGCCCGTTGCCGTAAGCGCCGACGATTTCGACGATGAGGATTGAGAAGGTTGCCGCCAGCCCTGACCGGGCAGGACGGTATACAGTTTCTTTTGGAGATGGCTCTGCCATGCGCCTTTACCGGCAAACGGTGGAGGACTTCGGAATCTATGCAGGCAAGGAACTGACAGAGCAGGAACTGCAGCAGCTGCGCACGGCGGCAGGACAGATGTCAGCCAAAATGCGTGCTGTCCGGATCATCTCCGCATCCAGTGTGTCCAAGGGTGACCTGAAACAACGGCTGGTGCAAAAAGGGGAGGATCCGGAGCAGGCCAAGCAGGCGGTGCAGTGGCTCACGGAGTTGGATCTTCTGGACGACCGCAAAACTGCCGAGCAGGTGGTTTCTTCCTGTATCCGCAAGGGCTACGGTGTGGCCCGTGCCAAGCAGGCACTATATGAAAAACGCATCCCAAAGGAGTATTGGGCGCAGGCGCTGGAGGACTATCCCGACCAGCAGGAAGCCATCACCTCCTTTCTGCGCTCCCGTTTGGGTAGCCATTGGGATGAAAAAACTCTGCGCAAGGCCATAGATGCCTTGATTCGCAGAGGACACAGCTACGGCAATATCCGCGCAGCGCTGCAGACGCTGTCCGTAGACAACGAATTCCTGGAGGAAGCTTAATGGCGAATATCGGTTTTATATCCTTAGGCTGCGCCAAAAACCAGGTTGATTGCGAACGAATGATGTACCGCCTGCAGGAGGCAGGCCACACGGTGCAGGGAGATCTTCCCGGCAGCCATGTGGTGGTGATCAACACCTGCGGCTTCATAGATTCAGCAAAATCCGAGGCCATCGACCATATCCTGTTGTGCGCAGGGTTGAAGGCGGACGGCTTGATCGGCAAAATACTGGTTACAGGCTGTCTGTCCCAGCGGTATCAGCAGGAGATCCTGAATGAGCTGCCGGAGGTGGATGGCGTGCTGGGCACCGGCAGCTATACCAAGATCGTGGAGGCAGTGGATGCCCTGCTGGAAGATAAGAATGTCTTCGACTTTGGCTCCATAGATGCCCCGGAGGAGGAAACAGGTCGTATTCTGACCACCCCGGAGCATTACGCGTACATCAAGATCGCCGAGGGCTGCGATAACCGCTGCAGCTACTGTATCATTCCCTATCTTCGAGGAAAGTTCCGCAGCAGGCAGATGGATGATGTGCTGTACGAGGCGAGAATTCTGGCATCCCAGGGCGTTAAGGAACTGATCGTGGTGGCCCAGGATACCAGCCGCTACGGCACGGACTTGCCCGGACATAAGCGGCTTCTGCCGGAGCTGTTGCGCCAGCTTTGCAAGATCGACGGCTTCCACTGGATCCGTATCCACTATGTGTACCCCGATGAGATCGACGACGAGCTCATACAGGTGATTGCGGAGCAGCCGAAGATCGTCAAATACTTGGATATTCCCATTCAGCACTGCAACAGTAATATTCTGAAGCTGATGAATCGCCGGGGCGACGGTGACTTCCTCCGGCAGTTATTCCGGAAGCTTCGTGAGAATATTCCCGGCCTGGTGCTGCGCACCAGTGTGATTACCGGTCTGCCCGGTGAAGGGGAAGAGGAATTTGGGGAGCTTTGCGATTTCCTCAAAGAACAAAAACTGGAACGGGTAGGCGCGTTTCCGTTCTCACCGGAGGAAGGTACCCTGGCGGCGGAAATGGAGCGCCCCGATGCCGATACTGCCATGGCACGCGCCCAGGCGGTGGAGGATATTCAGTCCCGGATTATGGATGACTGCAACGCCGCCATGATCGGCAAAACCGTAGAAGTGCTTGTGGATGGCTTCGACGAAGAATACGAGCAATTCTACGGACGCACCTATGCAGACTCCCCGGATATTGACGGACGGGTCTGGATCGGGTCGGAAGAGGCTCTGATAGAGGGCAGCTTCATACAGGTTAAAATTGACGGATTGATCGACGGTGATCTGTCCGGTTATGTGGAGGAATAACAAATGACAACTGCAAGTAAGATTACACTGATCCGCGTGGCATTTATCCCTGCCTATATGGCCTGCATGTATTTGGCGGACAATACGCAGAACATCTGGACTTGGATCGCATTGGGCATCTTTATCCTTGCCAGCATTACCGATTACATTGACGGACAGATCGCACGCCGCTGCAACCAGGTCACCGATTTTGGTAAGTTCCTGGATCCTTTGGCTGATAAGCTGCTGACCATTTCTGCTATGGTGATGTTCTGCCGTTGGGGTCAGTTCCCCGCATGGGCTCTGATGACCGTTCTGACCCGTGAATTCGCTGTTACCGGCCTGCGCCTGGTGGCCGTGGGTAAGGGCAAGGTCATTGCTGCCGGTTGGAGCGGCAAGGTCAAGACTGCCTGCACCATGGTTGGCCTGTGCGCCATGATGGCATTCCCCCTGGAGCTGTGGGTGTGCTGGACTGTGGTAAGCATTATTGTTGTGACCACCGTCTACTCCGGCATTGAGTACTTCGTCCAGAACTGGAAGTGCCTTTGGGACTAAACAAGTCGATATTAATCCTTCAAAGGAAAAATTTCTCCTTTTCGATCGAGAGATTAAATAATACCACATTAGGAGATAAAATCGCAGAGCTGCAAAAATTGTATAATTCTTTGTAGCGAGATAAGGGTATGGTCCTCTTGTCCCCCTATCTCAATTAACTAGATAGGAGAACTCTATGGGACAGGGGAAGCTTTCTTATTTCCTGTGATACAGTAACGCCAAATGTACACAAAAATGCTGGGGTCAAGCTGACCCCAGCATTTTTATGTAGATACCCATTTTAGAAGCTTTTTCGGCAGTTCCATATTATGCACGGATGGTCTGACCGGGCTGGATCTCAAAGACTTCGTTTTTGTTGTTGGCGATCCAAACGCTGCGGCAGGTGGGATTGTGGATCATGGAGCCGTCAGCGGAGGTTTCCAGCTTCATGTAATCAGCCCAAGCGGTGTAGATCTCCATATTGGTGGCATACCAAATATCATCCTTGAACGCAATCTTTTCACAGAAATCTTCGATCACATTCCAATTGTCTGCGCCTTCAAATTCATAGGCGTGACCCCATACATAGAACAGCTGGGGCATTTTGGCGGCATTCAGATTCAAGAATTTGTCTGCCAGCTCCATGAGCCGGGGGTTCTTGTGGTGGCAGGTGGCGGGAAGCCGCAGCCAATCCGTGGGCATATCAAATTTTTCCGTGGAAACGGTGGTGCGGGAATAGTAGATACCGCACAGACGGCACACATCTACAACCATATCATTGGTAGGGCCAAAGGGATAGGCCATGCCGTGGATCTGACGGTCAAACATGGCTTCCAGTGCCTTGCGATCCTCCATGATCTGATTGCACACCACAGCGCTGCTGCAGGCGGTCAGATGGGGGTGGGTATAGGCGTGGCAGGCCACCTCGCAGACATCCTCTGTATAGGTGGCTTTTACCTGGGAGGCACTCATGCGGCGATGGACCTGACCGGCCGGGAATACCTTGCCCTCCGGGGAGAACTGACCGCCGTTAATATTAAATGTGGCTCTCATGCCGTGTTTGCGGAAAATATCGATCAGACGAATATCCTGATCCACGCCGTCGTCATAGCTGAAGGTCAGTGCCTTGGCTTTGCCGCCGGGGAATCGTAAATACATAGCGTTCATTGGTTTTCCTCCTTGATCTCGATCACATTGAGTGTTTTATCCTGTACCTGGAAGCGGATATTAAATCCGGCAAAGCTGATGCCGTAGATCCGTTCCGGCTTCCGCTGGTAAGAGGGGCGGGGGTCGTGGGAAAGAATTCCCTTCACGGCGTCATGCTTTTCTGTGGGAATGATGGCCAATAGCTCCTGGGGGATTACCACATCCAGAATGTAGTCGTCAGCGGTGTCTGTAAAACCGCCGGTGGCATCGGTGTGGCAATCGCTGTAAGGAATATAGGGCTTAATGTCAAAGATGGGCGTACCGTCCATCAGATCAGCACCGGCCACATGGATCACAGTGCCGTACTTGGCTGTCTGCTCCAGTCCAAGAATCTTTACACTGGATAGGCCTAAAGAATTGGGCCGGAAAGGGGAGCGGCTGGCAAACACACCCAGCCGGGTATTGCCCCCAAGCCGGGGCGGACGGATGGTAGGTGACCAGTCCTGCCGTACGGCCTCGGAGAATTGCCAAATGATCCACAAATGGGAAAAATCCTCCAAGCCCCGCAGGGCATCGGCAGTGCGAAACTCCGGTTCAAAGATAATGGTGGAGCGCAGCTCCTGCACCAGCCCGCTTTGCCGGGGGATTCCGAACTTGGTGGGGAAATCGCTCTTCATCCGGGCGATGATCTGAATGTTTACATTCTCCATATCAGCGCCCAGCCTTTCTGAAAAGGAAGGTAACGGTAAATACCAGAGCCAGCACCAAGCTGATGGCAGCACCGGCAGAAGCACCCAGATAATAGGAAATGCACAGACCGCAAATGCCTGCAAACAGGGCAAATACCACAGAGAATAGATGGTATTGCTTCAAATTCTTGGACACATTCCGGGCAGAAGCGCCGGGCAGGATCAGCAGAGAATTGAGGATCAGCAGACCCACCCAGGAAATGGCCAGGGTCACCACCACCGCAATGGCCACGGTGAAGATGGTCTGGGTCAGTCCGGTGGGTATTCCTCGGGAGGAGGCCAGCTGGGGGTGGATGGCAGTCAGGGTCAGACGGTTGCTGGAAATGACCCAAAATACAAATACGCCCAAAAGCACCAGCGCCAGCATACCGATCTCGCCGCCGGTCACAGACAGAATATCACCGATCAGATAGCGGTTGTACTTAGTGAAACTGTCACCGCCAAGGGTTGCGATAAAAATGCCAAGGGCAACAGCTGTGCTGGAGAAAACGCCGATCAGTGTATCGGCGGCGTGGTTGCTGCGGCTGCGCACAAAGGAGAACAGCAGCGCAAATACCACGGAGAAGATCACCGCTACCCAGGTGGGCGCGGCAATGCCGCAGATGCAGCCGATGGCAATGCCTGTAAAGGCAGAATGTCCCAGCGCATCGGAGAAAAAGCTCATACGGCCGGTCACGATCATGGTGGACATCAGTCCAAAGAGGGGGCTCATGATCAGCACTGCCAGCAGGGCGTTTTTCATGAAGTTCCATTGCAGCATTTCCATGGGGAGGAAATCACAGATGGCATACCAAATACTCATCAGCGAACGCCTCCTTTCCGGTGGAATACCTGACGGAATTCCGGGGAGCTGAGAACCTCCAGGGGCTTGCCCTGGCAGACCACGCCGTGGTTGATCAGCACCACATTGTCGGCATATTCCGGCAGCATGGCAAAATCATGGGTGGTCATCAGAATGGAAAGGTCATAGGTCTGCCGGATCTCATCCAGCATATCCATCAGAGATTCCATACCCTCCACATCCACGCCGGAGAGTGGCTCGTCCAGAATCAGAATATTGGGCAGGGGCTCCAGTGCCAGCGCAAGCAGTACCCGCTGCAGCTCACCGCCGGACAGAACGCCCACCCGCTTGCCCATCAGATCTTCTGCGTGGACACGGGACAAGCAATCCTTTACCTTGCTGCGCATGGCAGCGGAAAGACCCAAAAATGCAGGGCGCTTGCTCATACAGCAGGCGAATAGGTCGGCTACGGTGACCGGATCGCCGGGATCAAATGTGGGGGATTGGGGAACGTAGCCGATCTTGGGTTTGCGATTGCGCTGTCCGGGTACGGCAAAAGAGATAATACCCTCATGCTCCTGTTGCCCAAGAATGGCCTTTAATAATGTGCTTTTACCGGCACCGTTCGGGCCGATGAGTGCGATCAGTTCGCCGCAGTGGACATGCAGATCCACATCCTTTAATATGTGCTCGGCGCCGATCTTTACGGACATTCCCTGAATACGCAGGCAACAGGAATGACCGCAGGAGCCGCCGTGGTTTCCAAAATTCATCCCAATGCCTCCTTCAGAGTGTCAATATTGTGATACATGGCTTCAAAATAGCTGTCTCCGGCCATGGCCATGTCCAAGGTATAAACGGGAATACCGGTTTCCGCAGAAATGATCTGGGCAGCGGATACACTGCCGCTTTTCTCGGTGAAAATGGCGGGCAGTTCATGATCCTCTACCAACCGGATTAGTTCGATCAGCTCTTGCGCGGACGCTTCCGAGCCGGATTCTTCCTCCACCGCCCGCAAAATGGTCAGATCAAAGCTTTCTGCCAGGTAGGCAAAGCCGTCATGGAAGGTGATCAGCTCCCGACAGGACAGGGAAGCCAGCTGCGCCTGGCCATAGGCCTGTAATTCGTCCAGCTTGGCAAGCAGCGTTTCTTCATTTTCGTGGAAAGCTTCCGCATGCTCTGGATAATACTCCATCAGTTCGTGGCAAATGTTGTGTACCATGGTCTTTGCGTTTTCCGGGGAGAGCCAAATGTGGGGATCATTTTCGTGGCTGTGCCCCTCATGCTCATGTTCGTGGCCGCAATGCAGCTCAATTTCCTGGGATGCGTCAATGACCGTTTTGCCCGTCAAGGCATCACCCAGGAATTCCTCCAAACCGCCCCCGGAGATCACCACCAGGGAAGCGCCTTCGATGGCACGCATCTGCCGGGTCTGCAGGGAGTAATCGTGCAGACAGGAAACCTCTTCGGTTACCAATCGGGTCACGGTGATCCCGGTGCCCTGGCACAGCGCGGATGTAAATTCATAAACCGGCAGTGTAGTGGCAGCGATCTGCGCTGACTTCTGCGCAGGCGCGCAGCCGTATGCCATTGTCATAAGCCCAAAACACAGGGCAATCAGTAGTAATCGTTTCATAATCAACCGACCTGTTGCTTCATTCTATACATATAGAATACCACATCTGTCAAGAAACGGCTCCCTCCGATTTGGAAGGAGCCGTTGGAAGTGTTGTTACTCAGTACCACGCTCATATTGGTTACGAACAGTGCCGTATTGCATGGAGAAATGCTCCAGAGTCAGCGTATCACCGGATATGGAATAGGAAGCCACATACAAATAGGAGGAGGGCTGATTGTTGCGTTTATTGTATGCCATATAAACGGTTCCGTTGATACAGATGTAGTGACCGTAGCTGTCGCCCTCCACAGAGGACTCGTAGAAAGTACCGTCAGTATAGAAGGTGTAGGCACGATCCTCATAATTATACCAGCTTGCCTGTAAGCTGCTGCCGCCGTGACCGGCATTGTTCACTACCACATCCCGAATCATATGGTTGATATCGTCACCCCGGCAAAGCTGCATGTTTCCGAAGGTCACTGTATCGTTGGAGATAGTGCCTGTGTAGCGTTCGGTTTTGTCGACATGGCCGCCGGCGGAGGGATCGGCATCAGAATAATACTGATAGTACAGCACCAGATTTGTGCCGTCATAGGTAAACACACCGCTGTAGCCGCCACCGCCGGAGGCACCGTAGAAGCCACCCTGATCGTCAAAATAAGCATACTCACAGGTGCCGGTGCTGAAGGTGCCATCTGCCCCAAAATACCAGGAAATGGGGTTAAAGCTGCCGGTGGCCAGGAAATCCTTGGGGGAGAACTGCATCCACGATCCAACCAACTTGGTGTTGTTGGGGGTAGGCTTGATCGTGTTGTCCTGGGTGGGCTGTGTCTGCTCTTGGGTGGGGGCAGTGGTCTCCTGGTCCTCATACTCGAAAGCAGTACCGTTTATGATCCATACATTTCCGGGCATAATAGCCTCGCCCATTTGAACCCAACCCTTGTCGGTCTGTCCCCAAACGGTTTCGTCAATGGTGCGCAGCTTATAAATGATCAGATAGCAGTCGTCGCCCAGCAGCCGATTGCCGGAATAGATCCTGCCGGGCTGATCATATAGCCCGGTTCCTTCGCTGAAATATGCGGGGAAGCAGGCTTGCAGATCAAAATCTGTCAGATGTACATAGTCCATGCTGATCCAACCGCTGCCAATATGGCACCACAGGGTCTCATCCACATGGGTGATGTAATAGATCTCGACCCAATCACCGGCGTCCAGATAATCCAGCACCTCACCGTCGCCGGGGTTGTCGCGTACACGCAAGGTATCGCCGGTGATCTGACCACGCAAAGCGGTGTCCAGTAGCTCCAGTTGGAAATCTGTGCTTTGTGTGCCTCCGTTTTCATCGTAAGACAGTGCGCTGAGCGGTATCCAACCTAAATTGGTTTCTGCCCAATCTCCATCAATGGAATGGATAAACACCCGGTCGCCAAAATACAGACCCAGAATGGGCAGTCCGTTGGGTTCATCATAAACCGTGGTATCCGTCACTGCCTGGGCAGGAATATTCAAAGCGCCCTTTTTGAAAGGAAGGGTCTCCTTATAGCCTTCGGAAGTATTGCCGGAACTGACACTGCAGGCGCATAAGAGCATAAGCAGGGTCAGACTCAGAAAAAATGATAAGCTGCGTTTCAACATGGCGATTCCTCCTTCTTTACTGACTCCAATATAGCAGAAACAGGAAAAACCGTCAAGTTTTTGCAAAAAAAGGAGTTCGCTGTTGCGAACTCCAGTTTTTTAAAATTAGTGGGTGTCGATCCAAGCGTTGACCTTGGTCTTAGCGATACGTACAATATCCTCGGTGGGGTAGGGAGATTCCTCGCCGCCGTGAACATGCAGGAAGTACAGACCCTCGGGAGTCTGGCACAGCACCTCAGCGTAGCCGGTGGGCTCACCGAACTCGCCGCTGTAGTAAGCCTTGATCTCGGTAGCGGTCTCGGTATCATACTCTTTCTTGCAGATGATCTTCTTCATGAAAAGTGACCTCCTTTCTGCTTATTAAATCCTTGCTAATTATAGTCCATTTTCTTGAAAAATCAAGAAAAACACATTTCTTTTCGCCACTTTTGGAAGGATAATTAATTGTGGAATCTCTAAATGTGGGTCTTATGTGCAAAATAGACAATAAAAACCGCTGTAGACGACAGGAAATAAATATGATAAGATGGTAAACGAGGTGATTCTATGCGAGATTTTCCGGTATTTGATACTATGAACGGCGTAGGCAGTCTGATATTGAAGGAGATACCCTATGGGCAAACTGCATATATTCGGATAGAGTCCGCATCAGATCCGGAGGCTTTCTTGCAGGAGTGTGTGGAATTCTGTCGGGTGGCCGGCGCAGAGCATATTTACGCAACCGGCCATGAGGTGTTACACACTTATCCGGAATATACTGCCATATGGAAAATGACCGCGGACAAAAACAGCCTGCCCAATACGAATGCATTCCTGTTCCCGGTTACAGAGCAGACCGCAGAGCGCTGGCAGGAGATATACAATAATAAAATGAAGGCAGTTCCCTGCAGCGCCCATATGACCCAAAAGGATATGCAGCAGCTGCTGGGGCAGGGCGGCGGCTATTTCGTCCATAGAAACGGCATGCTGATCGGCATCGGCAAGGTTTGCGGCAATGAACTGGAAGCGGTGATCTCCATGGCAAAAGGAGAGGGGAGCAGCGTGGTTGCGGCCCTGGCGCATGCCATTACGGAGGATGTGATCACCCTGCAGGTAGCATCACAAAACCATAAGGCGGTGGCGCTATATGAGCGCATGGGTTTTCTGAAAACAGAAGAACGCACAAAATGGTTTACAGTGTCAAATAAAAATACTTGACAAGCTGTTGCTGCCATGCTATAATGCCACAGGTATCAAGCATATAGGCCGAGAGGACTCGAACCCAAACAGGTTTTCAGACGCTTGCATTCCCCAATCCATCAGAAAATCCCTTGATAATACACAAAGTATTGTCTGCGTGATTTTCTTCGTCTTGGAAAACGCAAACGGCTGAAAACTGCAAGGCACCTCTCAGCATGAAATTTTTGATTGGTTTTTGGCGCAGATGACGCCGCCTTGCTAACGCAAGGCAAGGAAGATAAGGCAAAAAAACAACAAAAAGAGCTGCTGAGAGGCTGTTTCGGTTCGGGTCCTCTCAGCCTAGCTTGACAGGAGGGTGTGTCATGGAGGTTGCGGAGCTGACTTTGCTGTACGATTATTACGGCGATCTGCTGACACAGCGGCAGCGGGAGTGCTTTGAGCTTCGTTACAATCAGGATCTTTCCCTGGGAGAGATCGGTCAGGAGCTTGGGATCAGCCGCCAGGCCGCCCACGACAATCTGACCCGTACAGAGGCCCTGCTGAAGAATATGGAAGCCAAGACCGGCTGTGTTCGCCGGGATCTGGAATGCCGCAGGGCGATCCGGGAGGTTTCCCTGGCTGCCCGAATGCTGGCGGCCCATGATGATCCAATGGTTTCGGAATCGGCCAATCGCATTTTGCAGGCGGTTGCCGGTGTTAAGGAGTAAAAAATGGCATTTGAAGGATTAACCGAAAAGATTTCCGCTGCCTTCAAAAGGCTCAGAGGTAAAGGCCGCTTGAAGGAATCCGATGTAAAAGAGGCAATGCGTGAGATCCGCATGGCTCTGCTGGAAGCGGATGTAAGCTATAAGGTTGTTAAGGATTTTACCAAGTCCGTAACAGAGCGGTGTGTTGGTGCGGATGTTTTGGAAGCACTGAGCCCCGCACAGATGATCGTTAAGATCGTCAACGAAGAACTCTGCACCCTGATGGGCAGCGAGATCAAGCATATCACCATCAATCCCAACGGCCCCACAGTGGTTATGCTGGTGGGTCTGCAGGGTGCAGGTAAGACTACCAACGGTTCCAAGCTGGCGGGCCTCATGAAGCGCCAGGGCAAGAATCCCTTGCTGGTGGCCTGCGATATTTACCGTCCCGCGGCTATTACCCAGCTGAAGGTCTGCGGTGAAAAGTTGGGTATCCCTGTGTTTGAAATGGGACAGGAAAGTCCTGTGACCATTGCGAAATCCGCTGTCAGCTATGCCCGTCAGCACGGCCATGACATGGTGTTTCTGGACACCGCAGGCCGCCTGCATGTGGACGAAGCCCTCATGGAGGAGCTGAAGAACATCAAGGCTGCCGTCAATCCCAGCGAGATCATGCTGGTGGTGGACGCCATGACCGGCCAGGATGCGGTCAACGCAGCAGAAAGCTTTAACCAGTGGCTGGAT
>JAZNHQ010000246.1:0-7467 GCA_045577035.1 Faecousia sp.
CAGAACAAATAAATAGAAAGTTGCATACAAAGCCTTCTCCTTGAGGAGAAGGTGGCAAAAATCTCTGATTTTTGACGGATGAGGTGGAAAAAGCCTTGCTACGCAAGGTGTTTTGGCTTACTGCGCAACTCGCCCTCTACCCTACCACCTGTACGCCGACGAGGGCGAGTTGCTTGTCTTGACGGCTTTAGTGACCTCTGCCAGTCTGTCAAAAAGAGAGTTTTTTGACAGACTGGAAAAGGAGCTGCGAGAGCAGCTCCTTTTGATCACATATTGGCCTTGATGGTGGAGATCAGGATATCGCCTGCTACCACACGGTCTTCGGCGGCGAAGCCCTCGGCAAAATTGTCGGAATAGATCACCTGAGCATTTGGGGGGAATTCCTCGTCGCCCTCCCACACCATGATCTGCATATGATAGTTACCGATCAGGTTGAACTGGTAGCCGGCATCGCCGTGTTTCAGGGCTACTGCGCCCATTTTTTCCGCAGCTGCCCGGAAAGCGGCCACACGGGTACCCAGGGTAAAGGCCGCGCGGGTCAGCACCCGGCCAGTATAAGGCTTAATGTACATCTCACCCCAGGGCATTTCCCGGAAGGTCTTCCAGTCCCCTGCCCATGCCACATCCTTACTTTCCAGCAAGTAGCGCAGCAGGAAGGTCTGTGTTGCCAGGGGCGGCACAGGGCCGTTATCCAGCGCACGGATGGCATAGTCCGGGTGGCTGATGGCAAATTCTCTACCCAGTAGGTTTACATAAAACTCTTTGCCATCCCATTTTACATCGGTCACTCTGCCGGTGACTTCCTGGGGCACCAGGCTGTGGAATTTTTCCTCATAAAAGGCAAAGGGTACTTCCTCTTTATGATTTTCGATCTGCATACTACATCTCCTGTCTTGAATTTGGGAACAAGGATGCATTGGTATGGGGCAGGAAACAGGCTGCCACAAAGGAATCCATATAGCCGGGATAAGTAGACAGCTCCAAATAGGTCATATTGGCGCCCACCTCATGGCACTTGGCAATGGCCTCATCGCTGATGACCATAGCGTATGCGCCGGTCAGAGAGGAGTTACCAATGTACTTAAACTTCTCCAGCTCCACATCCGGGAACATGCCGATATTCACCGCATTTTTCATATTGATACCGGAGCCGATGCCGCCCGCCACATACACCGTGTCGATGGCCTCGATAGGCATATCCACAGAGTTCAGCAGCGTATCAATGGCGGAGAAAATGGCACCCTTGGCACGGATAAAGTTGTCGATATCCACCTCATTGATGGCCACTTCCCTGCCGGTCTCGCTCTCGGCCTCGGTTGCCAGCACATAACGGCCCATACCGTGGTCGTCACGCTTGATCCGGTCGCCCTCCCGGACGAACAGGCCCTTGGCATTGATAATGCCGCAGCGGAACAGCTCGGAAATAATATCAATAATACCGGAGCCGCAAATGCCCACGCATTTTTGCCCCGCATCGCCCACGATGGTTAGGGTAGGCTCCATGGTGTCCTTGTCAATGGTGCAGGCTTCCACCGCGCCGTCGGTGGCACGCATACCGCAGGAAATGTCTCCGCCCTCAAAGGCAGGGCCTGCAGAGCAAGCACAGCTCATGAGGAAATCCCGGTTGCCGAACACCAATTCGCCATTGGTACCCAGGTCGATAAACAGGCTCATTTCGTCCTTGTCCCAGAAACCGGCAGCCAATGTACCGGCGGTAATATCGCCGCCCACATAAGAGCCGATATTGGGGGCAATGACCACGCTTGCCAGGGGGTTGGCAGGCAGCTTCAGATCACCGGCCAGCAGGCCTTCCCAACCGAAGAAGCTGGGGATATAAGGCTCCATGCGTACGCTCTCCGCATCCACGCCCACCAGGAGGTGGTTCATGGTGGTGTTGGCGCCTACTGTCAGCCGCAGAATGCTTCTGGCGCTGATTCCGGCGGTCTTGCACAGATTGGCAATGATAGGGTTCAGAGTTTCCTTGATAATGGCATCCTGCAGCTTCTTCTTGCCGCCGGTTCTGCCCTGCTCAATGATGCGGTTGATCACATCGGCGCCGTAGCGGATCTGTCCGTTACCGGAAGAACCCTTGGCCAGCAGCTTGCCATCGGTCAGATCGGTCAAAACCATGGTCACCGTGGTGGTGCCGATATCAATGGCGCAGCCTACGATGGCGGTATCCGCAGGAGCGCAAATCTCCATACACTGGAAGGTATCGCCCTGCAGCTCACCCTTCACGCAAACGGTGAAATTATGCTCACGGAGCGTGGATGCCAGCTTGACCATGACCCCAAAGGGTACTTTCACAGTCTGCACGCCCAGCTGTGCCTGGATGGCCCATTGAAGCCGCTCCACATCGGGCATGGTATCGTCCAGGGTGGGTGCATCCATGGTCACCACCAGGGCGCGGTAATTGTTCTCAAAAGTAATACCGGAGGCCTTCAGACCTGCCATGGTATTTTCAAAAATGGCCAGTTCCTTGGGGCTGCTCAAATCCGCAGTCTTCATCCGGGACTGGTACGCGCTGGCAATATCCGGCACCTCCACGGTGCAGTCGCCTACCACCTTGGAGTTGCAGATGAGCCGCCAGCCTGCGTTATATTCTTCGTCGGAGATATGCCGGGAGGGAATGGAATCCAGCTCGCCCTCCAGCAGCTTTACCTTGCATTTACCGCAAGAGCCGTTGCCGCTGCAGGGAGCATCAATGGCCACATTGGCTCGTCTAGCCAGTTCCAGCAGATTATCACCGGCGTTACATTCGATACTAACAGGGCTTCCGCCCGCAATTTGGAAGGTTACTTTCATTGGGGAAGTGTTCCTCTCATAAAGATATGTCATTCTGAGGAGGCCATGCCGACGAAGAATCCCCCGACTTTTCAGGGGATCCTTCGTCGCTGCGCTCCTCAGGATGACAGCCAAAACTTACATTACATCAAAGGTTCCATAGAAAGAACAGGATGGTTCTTTTCGGTGAGCCATGCGTACAGCTCTTCGCAATCGGAGGTGATGGTCTCGTCAGTGATCATGTCGGTAAAGTTCTCAATGCCCAGCAGTTCCTTAGCGGTGGCGTTCAAACGCTCTGCCACATCGTCCTTCAGCTCCTTGGGCATCCACACGATTCTGCCGATGCCGCCTTCAGCGGACACGAACTTCTTGGAAGCGATGAAGTGACGGCCGTGCCCCATGTAACCGGGGGTCTGTACACCGCCGCCGGTGCAGGAAGCCAGCTCGCCGAAGGTCATACCGGCAGGGGTCATGCCCTTGAACTCACGGTTGACCACGATCACGCCATTGGAAACAGGCTCGATGCCGCAAATGCACTCGAAGCAGCCGCAGGAGGTCATGGGATCTTCCAGAATGGAGTACAGGGTCACATTTTCCACAGCGCCGTGGGTGGCTTCTGCGATCATGCGGTTGACTTCCTCATAACGGCCGGTGCGCTCGTCGATGAGGCCCTTCTTCTCGATGGGCTGGCAGGGGCCATTGGGATCCAGCTCGTTGGTAGCCTTGGCATCCAGCCAGGAAACCGCGCCGCACAGACCCAGACGCTCGGGGGTAACCACGCAGCAGTGAGCGGGTGCAAAGGACTGGCACAGGATGCAGGTATAGTAACGGTCTACGGACTCGTCGGTCATAGATGCCAGGCGGTCGTCACGCTGGGCGTAACGGGGCATAGCGATCTCATCACGGAACTTTTCTGCCTGGGCAGCATCGGTGATGATGGTGATCTGGCACTTGTCAACAACAGCGTCAAATTCGTCCATGATCATCACATACAGAACCTCTGCAAAATGCTTCACAGACAAACCTGCCTCAAATGCGGCATTGCTGACACGGACACGAACCTGGTTGCGCTGGCCGGTGTGCATGACACCTTCCATGTAGTTGAACCAGGCGTGGAACTTACGCTCGATAACGGACTCGAAGTCCACCTGCATCTTCTTGCCGGCGACCTCCACATAAGTAACCAGAGCCAGCTCTTTGGCATCATTCAGGTCCGGTCCAATAATATTGATCTTGTGATCCTCGATCTCGCTCAGCTCACGCATGACCACCAGCTCAGCGGTGGGATTCTTGGAAGACCAGAATTCGTTATGCATATCTGCCTTACGGATGATCTCACCCTCAAAGGCAGCGGCAAAGGCCACGGGAATGGGCAGCTCTTTGACCTTGATCTTAATGCCCCGCAGCTCCAGGGACTTCTTCACAGTCTCGGCATGGTCGCATACGGATTCCAAAGCACCGGGAACCTGGTTCTCGCCTAGGTCGATGTCCACGACCACGGGGAAGCCCAGAGCGATGGCGCCGGCACCGGCGGAAACTACCACGGCATCAATAGCACCAAAGGTGTTTACGAAACCAGGCACACGCTCCTTAGTGTAAGCCAGCAGGCCGCCCAGGTCGCCGGGCTGCACATTGCCGAAGATCAAAGCTGCACGGACAGCCACGGTCACAACATGGATCACGGAAGTCACATCATGACCCAGGGGGATCACACGGAATTCCAGACCCATCTTCACGCCGCCCTCGGCACACTGCTCGATCACATCGCCCACCATGAAGGTCATGATGCCCTTGGACTGATAGTCCTTGACCACATTGACCACATCAGCGGCGTTTTCTGCCTTGCCCAGCACCACGGCAACGCCGGGAATATCGCCGGTAACCAGAGGAACGCCCAGGGAGCGGATAATGGGATCAGGCACAAAACCGATGCCGGATTCATTTGCGTAGGGGTCGCCGCCCTCCACATATTTCAGGCCTTCGATGATTTCTGCGCCCACAGCGGTGGCCAAACCGGCATTCAATGCCTGACCCAGATCCTCCTGGTTGGTAATCAGGCTCTTCAGCACACCAACGCAGGCGGGCAGATCGCCCAGGGTCTTGACCTTGGCGCCGGTAGCGGCGTAAATGGTGGGGAGGCAATAGGCAATATCCGGGAAGGCAACTTCCTTGACTGCGCCAGACTTGGCAATGGCATCGTTCACAGCGCCCTCTACCAGGCCTGCAACCGCATTGCTGCCGCCATAAATCAGATCAGTCAATACACTCATAGTTCATTCCTCCTAAAGAAATAATTTGGAGATTTATATAAAGCCTTACGGCTGAATATACGAAGTGAAATTACGCTGTCATCCTGAGCGACCGAAGGGAGTCGAAGGATCCCCTATGGCGATGCATTTGCGCCCTGTTTAGGGGATTCTTCGTCGCCAAAGGCTCCTCAGAATGACACCGTTTTTTAACAGATATGCAAAGTGGCCGGGAGGGAGATTCCCTCCCAGCCATTGATGCTTGGGATATTTTTTACACGGAGATTGCCACGCCGTGTAGGGGAGGCGTGTCGCCTCCCGTGGGACGGGAAACCCGTCCCCTACAAGCTCGCAATGACACGCGTTTTCTATACTGCAGTCTAATTACAGGTCCAAATAGCTGTCGGAGTACAGAACGTGGTTCTTGAAGATGTCGCAGGACTTGATGGTCTCCATCAGGCGACGGTCGTTGGGGTTAACGATAGCGGAGGTCAGACCCTGCATCATGCACATTGCAACCAGAGTTGCGTCCATGATGGGACGGACTTCCTTGGGAGCGCCGTTGGAGTTGTTGGACAGACCGCCGGTGGACTTCAGGCCCTTGTCGGCGAACATCTTGATAGCCTCCAGGACTTCCATCTGCTTGTCCTGCATACCCTTAACAACCAGGAACAGGGGGTCGAACCACAGGTCGTCGGAGGACATACCCAGGGACAGGCCACGCTCCAGCATGTTGTCGCAGTGCATCATGCGCTCTTCGTTGTCCTTGGCGATACCGTCAGCGGAACACAGAGCGATACAAATAGCATCGTTGGCAGCAGCCAGGTCGATGTAACCGATACGGGAGCCTGCGTCAGCAGAGTTGACAATGGGCTTGCCGTTGGTACGGTTGTAAACCTTGATACCGGCCTCGATAGCCTTCATGTTTGCAGTATCCAGAGCCAGAGGAACATTGTTGAAGTTCTCCTGCAGCAGCTTAACTGCCCACATCATACGCTCGGGACCGTCCTTCTCAGCAGGTCCGATGTTGACGTCCAGGTAGGTAGCGCCAGCCTTGATCTGCTCGTATGCACGCTGCAGAATGGGCTCGGGATCACGCTCGTCCATAGCCTTACGGATGGAGGGAGCGATGCAGTGGATACGCTCGCCGATGGTGACGAAGGTCTTGGACTCGGGGTTGTAGCCCTTGTACTGGGAATCCCACTGCTTGACCTCGATGGCGGGCACCTTGGTAGCCAGCAGCTCGTCGAAGCTCAGCTCCTTCACTTCCACGGTGGAAGCGGTAGCAGCCTTGGCAGCATTCTCAGCAGCAGCGGCAGCGGCAGCAGCCTCGTACTCCTTGTCCTTCAGGTACTTGGGCAGCTGAACAGCCTCCAGAGGACCAACAACGACATTCCAACCCGGCAGGTTCTCCTGAATCTCACCCTTCATAACGGCAACCTTGCCGGGGATGATCAGAGTGCGGTTCTTGATCTTATTCTCCAGATCCAGCTCATCGAAGGTTTTCTTGATGGTGGAGGAGGAGAACTTACCGGCAGCCCAGGCAGTCAGAACGGACATGCCGGAAGCGTCGGAAATAACCAGGTTCACGGGAGCATTGGAGCGCTCCATTTCGCCGGAGACCAGGAAGTAGGTCAGAGCGAAGTCAACGGTCAAAGCAACGGGAGCGTTCTCGTCAGCGCCGTTCAGGGGGTACAGCTTAGCTTCCACCTTCATGGGCTTCTGAGGATCGGTGTAGATGTTCTGACGCAGGCCGTACAGAGGCAGTGCCTGCGCATAGCTCATGCCGGACATAACGATGATGGAAGCGTACTTCTCGGTGAACATGGAAGCGTAAGCAGTCTGCAGACGAGCATCGCCCTTAGCGATCTTAGCCAGGTTCACGATGGAGGGGTAACCCATGGTACGGTCACCGTCGGTGATGGCAGTACGACGAACCAGAACAGCATTGGCCAGGGTCTCCTTGGCGGTCTTGCCGGTCACATCCAGAACCAGGTTCTTGTTGCCCTTGCCTTCCAGATTCTTCACGGTGTCGTACAGGTCGGAGATGTTCTCAGCCCAAACGCCCAGCACAACGCCCTTGGCGGTAGCCAGCTCGTTCATAGCTTCCCAGTTGGCAGGAGTAGCGCCGTCCAGGATCACATCCTTGCCGCAAACTTCCAGAGCAGCCTTAGCGCACTCTACATCCCAGCACTCCAGGACCAGAGGACGGCCCACAGCGGCAGCCTTCTTGACCAGGTTTGCATAGGCAGCGGGATCATTGGTGCAATTGGAGACCTGAATGAACTCCACATACATACGCTCGCCGATACGCTCGTAGTCAACCTTCTGAGCCTCAGCCAGGGTAGCATCTACGGTAGCCTCGTCCATGCAGGTGCAGACGGACACAGCGTACAGGTTCTTGTTGACCAGGGTCTTCTCGTGACGGAACAGGACA
>JAZNHQ010000247.1:0-2869 GCA_045577035.1 Faecousia sp.
ACGTCGAACTCGGTCTTCTCCTCAGCAGCCTCAGCAGCAGCGCCAGCAGCGGGAGCAGCAACAGCAGCAGCAGCGGCGGAAACGCCGAAAACTTCCTCCAGAGTGTGAACCAGCTCGGACAGCTCCAGAACGGTCAGACCCTTTACTTCCTCAACGAGAGCAGTGACTTTTTCACTAGCCATTGTAATATCCTCCTAAATTAAATAAATGTGTTTTTGTTTGTTGATTTACGAATAAATTACTCTGCAGACTCTGCAGGTGCGCCGCCTTCCTTCTGGATACGGATCTGATCCAGGACGAAAGCCAGGCTGGAGATAGGTGCCAGGAAGGTACCCAGGACAGAAGCGACCAGAGCATTCTTGCTGGGCAGTTCACCGAAGCTGTTCAGCTCGGCTGCGCTCAGTACAGAACCCTCAACGATGCCGCCCTTGATAGCCAGGGGGAGCTTGTTCTTCTTGGCGAACTCGCAAACGACGCGAGCGGGAGCGATGGGATCATCAGTGGTGCTGGCCATAGAGGTAGTGCCATTGAGAACCTCGTCGAAATCGTAGCCATTTTCCTTAGCAGCGAAACGAGTCAGAGTGTTCTTAACGACGGTGTACTCTACACCGGCTTCACGGAACTTCTTACGAAGCTCGGTATCCTGAGCAACAGTCAGACCCTTGTAGTCAACAAAAACCACGGAAGTAGCTTCCTTGATCTTGGCGGACAGAGCCTCGACAACTGCCTTCTTGCTCTCAAGAACCTTTGCGTTGGGCATGTGTGATTTCACCTCCGAAAAAATAAAAGTCCTTCTGCCAACAGACAGAAAGACACGCAAATAACCTATTTACGCACCTCGGCAGGATTTATGGCCTAATGCCACCTGCTGTCTTTGGCAACAGGCGTATTATATAGGAAAGAAACCCATTTGTCAACAACTTTTTTCAAAAAATCCTGTGTTTTTATGAAATTGCCATGGATCGCAGTGATTTTTGAACGCTACGAATTGGCCGTTTTTGGGCAAAAATGCGTGTTAAAATGCATGTTAAGTTTGTTAAAATGACTTTGACAAAAACCCGGAAACCCTTATGCACCAAGGGTTTCGGGGCTTTTTAATTTTAACATTTACAAGGTTTTGCAAGGTGAGACAATTTCGAACACATTTTCGAAAAATATGTGATATAATAGTGGTGAACAAAAAATATTCAAATTTCAATTTATCGTACACCTTTGTAGGGACCGGCGTCCTCGACGGTCCGCAATTACGCACTGCGGTAACGGACCGTCCGGGAGGCCGGTCCCTACAACGCATCGAAATTACAGGGCGATAAATTTGAATTTCCATCACGAAAAGGAGAGAGAATTATGGCAAGAAAGAAACAGGATACTTTGGTACTATTTCCCGATTTGTTTGTCAGCACCAAGAAAATGACGGACACACAGTTTGGCGCGCTGATGCGTGCCGTATTTGCATACCGTTTTGAGGGCAGTGCCTATGAAGGTGAGGATTTACTGGTGGATGTGATGTTCAGCTTTGTGAAAAACCAGGTGGACAGATACAACGAAACCTGCGAAACTAACCGTAACAACAGAATGAAAGAAACTGCCACTGAGGAAACTGCGGAAGAAATCGAAATGCAACGAAATGCAACGGAATCCCACGAAACGGAAGAAAATACCCCTCATACTCATACTCATACTCATAATCGTACTCATAATCATACTCATACTCATAATCATACTCATACTCAGAAAGAGAAGATAGAGAGTGTGGCGGACAAGCCGCCCTCGCCCCCACGGTTTATTCCGCCAACGGTGGAACAGGTAAGGCAATATGCCACAGATTCCGGGTATTTTGTGGATTCCCAACGGTTTGTGGACTACTATACCTCCATCGGCTGGATGGTTGGCAAAGCCAAAATGAAGGACTGGAAGGCAGCAGTCCGAAATTGGAGCGGAAAGGAGAACGGGAGTGGAAAAGCTGAAGCTAAACCCCTTTGGACCATCGGAACAGTCCTATGATCCGGCTGCTCTGGCAAAAATGAAGGCAGATACCCTCAATGAAATGCCAGGGTCGCTGACCGGCCATGATTGCCCCAAATGCCGCAACCGGGGAAGTATTGCCTTTTACCGGGACGATGGCAGTATTTTCACCAGGGAATGTGACTGCATGAAGATACGCCGCTGTGTATGGGAGATGGAAAAATCCGGCTTGAAGAATATTATCCGGGAGCTGTCCTTTGAGGCCTTTATCCCCACGGAGCCTTGGCAGAAAACTATGAAAGACACAGCTGCTGCCTATGCCAAAAATCCGGAGGGCTGGCTGCTGCTGGCGGGGCAGTCCGGCTGTGGAAAGACCCATTTATGTACGGCGGTCTGCCGTGAGAGATTACTTTTAGGGGATGAGGTGCGGTATATGCCCTGGCGTGATAAGCTGGCGCAGATCAAGGCCTGCAGCCTGGACAGCGAATACCGTGCCAGGCTCATTGAGGGCTACAAAAACGCCCAAATTCTCTACATTGACGACCTGTACAAGACAGGCCAAAACGAAAAGGGAGAGTGTGCGCCAAGGCCGGCGGATATCAATCTGGCCTTTGAGATCATCAATCACCGGTACATAAATCACCTGACCACCATCGTTTCCACAGAGAGAACTCCCCAGGAGCTGGTGGAAATTGACGAGGCCACCGGCAGTCGCATCCTGGAAATGGCAGACAGCAATGTGCTGGCCATTGGGAAAAATACAAAGCGCAATTACCGCCTGCGCAGTATCGTAAGCTTATAAAAACCCTGTCACCCTGAGCCGTAGGGGACGGTTTTCCGCAATGTCATTAAGTTAAGAAACTTTGTCATTCCGAGACCAGTTTGCAAACTGGTCGTGGGAATC
>JAZNHQ010000248.1:0-9734 GCA_045577035.1 Faecousia sp.
CTGTACCCCAATGACTCCACCTGGGAGGGCAAGCGCCTGCGTATTAAGCAGCAGTATGTGCTGTCCTCTGCCTCCCTGCAGGACATGATCCGTGTGTATAAGACTGCCCACGGCAGCGATCTGAGCCATTTTGCCGATTACTATGCTGTGCAGCTGAACGATACCCACCCCGCCATGTCCATTCCCGAGCTGATCCGCCTGCTGATGGTGGAGGGCATGGACTTTGACCAGGCCTTCTCCATTGCACAGAAGACCTTCTCCTACACCAACCACACCGTTATGAGCGAGGCTCTGGAGAAGTGGCCTCTGGATCTGCTGGGCAGCGTGGTGCCCGAGATCGTGCAGATCATTGAGCATATTGACGCCAAGCTGAAGTCCGAGCATCCCAATCTGTTCATCATCCGTGATAATACCGCACACATGGCTAACCTGAGCATCTATGTGGGCTCCTATATCAACGGTGTTGCTGAGATCCACTCTCAGATTTTGAAGGACGACTGCTTCAAGGAGTGGTATGCTGCCTTCCCTGAGCGCTTCCAGAACAAGACCAACGGTGTTACCCCCCGTCGCTGGATGGGTCTGTGTAACCCCGAGCTGACCCAGATGATCAAGTACCGTGTGGGCGGCGACTTCCTCAACGAGATGGAAAAGCTGGAGCTGCTGAAGCCCCAGATCGACGACGATATGGTAAAGCAGTTCAACGGCATCAAGCGTCAGAAGAAGGAACAGCTGGCCAAGATCGTCTATGAGCATGAGGGCGTGAAGCTAAATCCCGACTTCATGTTCGATGTACAGGTCAAGCGTCTGCACGAGTATAAGCGCCAGCTGCTGAATGCCCTGAGCATTGTGGATATCTACTTCCGTCTGAAGGACGGCAGCCTGAAGGATTTCCACCCCACTGTGTACCTGTTCGGTGCCAAGTCCGCTCCCGGCTACGCCCGTGCCAAGGCCATTATCCGCTATATCAACCGCATTGCCGGCATGATCAACTCCGATCCCGAAATGCAGGATAAGCTGAAGGTGGTATTTGTCCACAATTACAACTGCTCCTATGCTGAGCATATCATTCCCGCTGCGGATGTTTCTGAGCAGATCTCTCCCGCAGGCACTGAGGCCTCCGGCACCGGCAACATGAAGCTGATGCTCAACGGCGCTGTGACCCTGGGTACTCTGGACGGCGCCAATGTGGAGATCGTCAAGGAAGCCGGTATGGAGAACAACTATATCTTCGGTGCCACCGTGGATATCATCAATAGTAGCAAGGCTACCTACAATCCCCGTTGGATCTATGACCACAATCCTCGGCTGCACCGTGCCATCGACACACTGATTGACGGCACCGTGCCCACCGACGACGATCAGAAAGGCCTGTACCATGCTCTGCTGGACGGCACTGCCTGGCACCAGGCAGACCACTATTTCCTGTTGATGGACTATGAATCCTACATGGATGCCAAGCTGCAGGCAAACCGTGACTACGCTGACCGTATGGCATTCGGCAAGAAGTGCCTGATCAATATTGCCAGCGGCGCCAAGTTCTCCTCCGACCGTACCATTCGTCAGTACGCCGAAGAGATCTGGCATGTAAAGCCCACACAGTACTAATATGAAAAAACGATCCTGTCTGGAAAAGACAGGATCGTTTTTTCATGCGATATATCGCATTCTCGCTGTATGCGAATCGTAGGGAACGGATTTATCCGTTCCGCTTGGGATCTCTTTGAAATTGTGCTTGCTGTTTCAAATTCCGATTAATCGCACACCCTTTGTAGGGAACGGCCTCCCGGACGGTCCGCAATTATGTACTACGGTAACGGACCGTCGAGGACGCCGGTCCCTACTAGGACAGGGTAGGACAGGGGACGGTTCTATGTCCTAGACGGACACAGAAGCTGTCCCCGTGTCCCTGACGGACACAGTACCGTTTCTGTGTCGCTTCCGTGGGAGGAAGCAGTGAGATTGCTGGGGGGATTTCCAATAAGGGGGACGGGAGTTCCCCTTGCTGGTCGCTGAGGGGATAGGGGATTCCAAAGGGGGAAGGGAGGCCGAAAGGACCTTCCCCCTTTGGTTGTTCTTTCCCCTATTTCTGTCAACACAGAAATGGGGCCTGCGGAGCAACCGGCAGTTCAAACGATTCCTGCGCTTACTTTACCCGTACTGTCATTCTGAGGAGCGGAGCGACGAAGAATCCCCTCTGGCGGTGCGCCTATTTAGGGAATCCTTCGCTTACGCTCAAGATGACATTGTAGGCGGAATGCATAAATGCATTCCCTACGGAGAGGGGGGACGATGCTCTGGCACATGAAAAATTTCCAATTTTCTCCTGCTTGACATTATCGAACAACTGTTCTATAATATGGGCAGGGGGTGAAGGCTGTGGAAGATCGGATCTATGCGGCCATTGATTTGAAATCCTTTTATGCATCCGTAGAATGCATGGAGCGGGGACTGGATCCCTTGACCACCAATTTGGTGGTGGCGGATATGAGCAGGACGGAGAAAACCATCTGTCTTGCGGTGTCTCCCAGCCTGAAGGCCTTTGGAATTCCCGGCAGGCCCCGGCTTTTCGAGGTCATCGAGAAGGTGGGACAGATCAATGCTCTGCGAAAGGGCAGGGAAAAGTCCTGGGATGCGACCGCATTGCAGAAAGATCCCAGACTGCAGGTGGACTATATTGTAGCGCCGCCCCAAATGGCAAAATATATGCGCTATTCTGCCCAAATCTATGGGATATATCTGCAACATGTTGCGCCGGAGGATATTCATGTATACTCCATCGACGAGGTGTTCATTGATGTAACGCCTTATTTGCGTGCCGCAGGCACGGATGCGGAGGGCTTTGTCCGCAGGATCATTCAGCAGGTCTATAAAACCACCGGCATCACCGCCACCGCAGGCCTGGGCACCAATTTGTACCTGTGCAAGGTGGCCATGGACATTGTGGCAAAAAAGGCGCAGCCGGATGCGTACGGCGTGCGCATGGCATACCTGGACGAGATGGCGTACCGGCGGCTTTTATGGGATCACAGACCCATTACGGATTTTTGGCGGGTGGGCAGGGGGTACGCCAAACGGCTGGAAAAGATCGGCCTGCATACCATGGGGGATGTGGCCCGCTGTTCTTTGGGATCGCCCAACGAATACCATAACGCCCAGCTGCTGTATAAGATTTTTGGTATCAACGCGGAATTGCTCATCGACCATGCCTGGGGCTGGGAAAGCTGCACCATCGCCCATATCAAGGCCTACCGCCCCCAGTCCAGCAGCCTGTCCTCCGGGCAGGTCTTGCATTGCCCCTATGACTTTCACAAAGCCCGGCTGGTGGTCCGGGAAATGGCAGACCAAATGGCCATGTCTCTGGTGGAAAAGGGCATGGTCACCGATCAGGTGGTGCTGACCGTGTGCTATGATATCGAAAACCTGGCTGACCCCCAAAACACCTACCGGGGGGAGGTGGTCACCGACCATTACGGACGCAAAGTGCCCAAGCACGCCCACGGCAGTGAGAATTTGCTGGGCTTTATTTCCTCCGCAAAGGAGATCACCAGGGCGTTTTTGGCGGTCTATGACCGGGTGGTGGATGAAAAGCTTTTGATCCGCAAGCTGAATCTGACGGCGAATCATGTGAGGCCGGACACCGGGGAGATCCTTTGCCCACAGCTGGATCTGTTCAGTGATACGGTGGCGCTCAACAAAAAAATCGAAAGGGAAAAGCGGCAGCAGAAGGCCATCCTGGGGATTTGGCATAAATACGGAAAAAATGCCCTGCTTAAGGGCATGAATTTTCTGGACGGTGCCACCACCCGGGATCGAAACAGCCAAATCGGCGGCCATAAGGCATAACTTCGTATTTATCGCACACCCTTTGTAGGGACCGGCGTCCTCGACGGTCCGCAATTACGCACTGCGGTAACGGACCGTCCGGGAGGCCGGTCCCTACAACGCATCGAAATAACAGAGCGATAAATTGGAATTTGAAAAGATGTTATGAATGGATATAAAGATATCATTAATAAAAAACGCTATATAACTGCAGGTCGCACAGGGATGTCCGTGGAGGATCGGGCGGCGCAGTTTTCTGCCTTTGCGGCACTGACCGGCTTTGATGGCGTGATCCTGGAAACCGGCCGGCTGACAGACGGAGATGTGCAATTGGACGAGGGCGAGCTGCTTGCCATGAACCAGACCCTGTGCGTTCTCATGGAGGAAGTGGATTTATTCCCATCTGTGACCCTGACCTGGTTTCGCCCGGACGACCGAAAGGCGGGCGGCGCTTACCTGACCTTTACCGGAAAGCTGAAAAAGGTGGACACCTATGACCGGCAGATGATCTTCACCGACGGCACGAAAATCCCCATAGACAGCCTGCGCTGCATTCAAAAAACCGGCGATTGACACCTTCGTCAATCACCGGTTTTTATAAATTACAAATCACTCCCGAAATTGTAGGCCAATGGGCATCGTTTACTTCCCAATGGCGGCAATTTGCATGGGCTGTCTGGGGGTGCAGGGCGGGATCGGCGGGGGCTTGTCCCGGTGGGGTGATGTTGGTGTGCAGATACAAGGTGGCAATTCCTGCTGCCTTGGCACCGGCAATATCCGTATTGCGGTCATTGCCGATCATCAGACAATTTTCCGGCTCCAGGCCCTGTTCCCGAAGCAGCGCACCCAAAAACCGCATATCCGGTTTCCGATAGCCGTAGTCCGAGGAAATATACACGCCGTCAAAAACGGTATCCAACCCTAAATGCCGCAGCTCATAGGCGGTAAACACCCGCTGAGCATTGCTCAGCAGCCAAAGGCGGCAACCTTGTTTACGCAAGGCCTCCAATGCCCTCAATACACCGGGGTACAGGCGGATATATTTGGTGGAGGCAATGCGGAATAATTGGGCAGCCTGTACACCCAAAGTGTCTGCGCTTTCGGTGACACCCTGTTCCCGGAACAGCTGGGCAAAAACCTGCTCCACCGGAATATCCGGGTAGCATTCGTAGGCTTGTCCCGCCTGTGCCTGCCGGGCAGCCAATGCCGCTTCGAAGGCAGTTTTCAGCTGCAGGCCCGTATACTGTGCGCCGTAATAGCCAAAGTACAGGGCGGTTTTCTTCCAAACCGTCTGGTTTTCTTCTGTGCGGATATCCACCAGCGTACCATACAGATCAAGAATTAAATCTTTGTATTTCATTCCATACCCCTCCTAAAATTAATATAGCATATTTTTTCGCAAACACAAGAAAATGTTGCCCTTTGAGCTGGAATCTGCTATAATGGTTCCAATAAAATTTGGGAGGTTATGGCATGAACTTTTCCGCAGATAAGCTGTTTTGGATCCGCCAGCCGGAGCAAGCTCTGGTCACCGATGAAAAAATCGAGATCATTACCCAACCGGTGACTGACCTGTGGCAGCGCACTTATTACGGCTTCCGCAATGATAACGCACCGGTCTTGCAGATGGAGACTGAGGAGACCTATTTCTCCTTCACCGTAAAGACGGAGTTTGAAAGCAAATGGCGTTTCGACCAGTGCGGCATCGTGCTGTACCTAAACAGCGATAACTGGATCAAGGCCTCCATTGAATTTGAAAATGAAGAATATCAGCGGCTGGGCAGCGTGGTCACCAACCTGGGCTATTCCGACTGGGCGACCACCGATATTCCGGCCTCCATCAAGTCCATGTGGTACCGGCTCAGCCGCCGGGAGTCTGACTACTGCATCGAGTGCAGCACCGACGGCCAAGACTGGAAGCAGATGCGCATCTGCCATCTGCATGAGGGTGCCGGCAAGATCGCCTTTGGCGTATATGCCTGCAGCCCGGAGCGGTCTTCCTTTAAGGCCACATTTACCAATATGCAGCTGACGGAATGTAAGTGGCTGCCTCATGTTTCGGGGGTGTAAGTATGGTGCATAAAATTATAGAGCTGACGGAAAACGCCAAGCTGTATGTCTATGTTTCCGATATTCGTATGAATCCCAAGCCCAGGGACGGTGTTTTGGTGATCCCCGGCGGCGGATACGATTTCGTATCCCTGGATCGGGAAGGGGAGCCCGTGGCGCTGACCTTCTGCGGCAAGGGCATGAGCTGCTTTGTGCTGGAGTATTCCGTGAAAGAAAAAGCCACATTCCCCACGCCCCTGCGGGAGGCGGCACTGGCCATGGCGCATATTAAAGCCCATGCCCAGGAATACGATGTGGATCCGGATCGGATCTTTATCATGGGCTTCTCTGCCGGCGGCCATCTGACAGCCAGCCTGGGAACTTATTGGCACCGGGAGGATGTTACCGGTGTACCTGCCCAAATGGCAAAGCCCAAGGGCATGGTGCTGGTGTACCCTGTGATTCTTTTGAATCAGTTTACCCATGAAGGCAGCTTCCGCCGCCTGTGCGGCACAAAGAATCCCAGCCAGGAGCAGATTGAAGCCTGGTCTTTGGAAAAGCAGGTCAGCGAAAATACCGTACCCACATTCCTGCTGCACACCGCCACCGATCAGGTGGTGCCTGTAGAAAACACCCTGCTGTTTGCCATGGCACTGTCGGCCCAAAAGATCCCCATGGAGATCCACGTTTTCCCCCGGGGACACCACGGCCTGGCGCTGGCCAACTGTATTACCGGCAGAACCGAAGCCGATATGCCGCCGGAATTTGCCCAATGGCCTGACTTGGCCCGGGACTGGATGAACAGAACGAAATAAGGAGAGAATCATGAGCAGAGCAGACGAACTGTACCGGGCCACATGCCTGGATATTCTCAATAACGGTTTTTATGATACGGATCTGGAGGTGCGCCCTCACTGGGAGGATGGAACACCTGCCCACACCATTAAAAAGTTTGGCGTGGTCAACCGCTATGACCTGCGTGAGGAATTTCCCATTATGACCCTGCGCCGCACCTACTGGAAATCCGCCCTGGACGAGCTGCTGTGGATCTGGCAGAAGAAGTCCAACCGCATTGCGGATTTGGGCAGCCATGTGTGGGACGAATGGGCAGGTGAGGACGGCACCATCGGTAAGGCCTACGGCTATCAGCTGGGTCTGAAGCACAAGTATAAAGAGGGCGAATTCGACCAGGTGGATCGGGTGCTGTACGATCTGAAGCACAACCCTGCCTCCCGGAGAATCCTGACCAGCATTTATAATTTTGAAGACCTCCATGAGATGAACCTGTATCCCTGCGCCTATTCCATGACCTTCAATGTGTCCGGCAATACCCTCAACGCCATTTTGAATCAGCGCAGCCAGGATATGCTCACCGCCAACAACTGGAATGTGTGTCAGTACGCCATGCTGCTGATGATGGTGGCACAGGTGTCCGGTCTGGAGGCCGGCGAGCTGGTCCATGTGATCGCCGATTGCCATATTTATGACCGCCATATTCCCGCAGTGAAGGCCATGCTGGAAAAAGAGGGCTTTGCTGCCCCCAAGGTGACCCTGGACAAGTCCGTCACCGATTTCTATCAGTTCACCAAGGACAGCTTCAAGGTGGAGGATTACCGGTTCCATCCCTTTGATTTTGAGATCCCCATGGCCATTTGAGGTGGATTATGGAACTGATCGTTGCAGTATATGACGACTGGGGCATCGGCAAGGACGGCACCCAGCCCATTGCCTTGAGCGCCGACAGAAAATTCTTCCGGGAGACCACCAAGGGCGCCATGGTCATTGCAGGCAGACGCACCATTGCTGACTTTCCCGGCCAGAAGCCACTGCCCGGCAGAGTGAATGTGGCCTTGACCCGCTCCGGGCAGGAGATTCCCGGCTTTACGGTTTGCGCTACGGTGGACGAGGCGGTGCAGCTGACAAAGACAGCCCAAAGAGCCATGGTCATCGGCGGCGGCAGCATCTATAAGCAAATGCTGCCTTATTGTGATACGGCCTATGTGACCAAGGTGCGTGTTACCCCGGAATCGGATACTTTCTTTCCCAACCTGGATGAAGATCCCCAATGGCACTTGGCGGAAATCCTGCAATCCGGAGAGGAAAACGGCATTGCCTACGAAATGTGCTTGTATAAACGCAAATGAAAAGTACGGGGCGAACGCTCCGGGCTTTGCTTATTCCACATGAGTATGATTGGAAATGTGATCTTCGCAGTAGCAGAAATAGCCCTTGCACCGGGAACAGTAGCGGAACTCCAGATCCGGATGGGATACATCCGTGCGGCCGCAGATGGTGCAGCGGTGCATATACGGAGCCTTCGCCGAGGCGGTGGTGGCTGCGTAGGAGCCGGCAGAGGGGAAGGGAATGGTGCCGGTCTTTTTCTGCTGCTTGGGCTTTTTCTTAAACAGCCTTGCGGCATTGACCCGCCAGGATAGGGGGAAGATGTTGGCAACATCTTTGCCGAAAAACAGAAAGTAATTGGCAATGGCAACCAGCGGAAACAGATTGTGCGGGAACATGGGGGAGATATTCCACAGGAAGGTCATTTCATAAACGCTGTACAGAGTCAACACCAGATCCAAAACGCCAAAGATCCATGCCCTCACAGGGATGATGAACATCAACAAAAAATAAGTGTCCGGGTACAGGGTGGCATAGCTGAGGAACAGAGTCAGATTCAGATAATAGACCATGTCGGAATATACTGCGCTGCAATCGTACATGGCGTTGCCGTCAATGATCTTGATACCGCCAAAGGCCAGGGCGTAAATGTCCATCAGCAAAATGCCGGTCAGATAGAACATATTGAATCGCAAAGTGCCCCATGCACGCTCGATGGCAGAGCCCAAAGAGTAGTAACACAGCAGGCTGATACCCACCAACAGGAAATTGGAATTTGTGGTCTGATAGGTAAGCGCATAGGTGAACAGCCGCCAAACCTGGCCGTCCATGATTTTGTTCAGATCAAAGCGAAGAAGGTTGTACAGGGTATAATTCCCTGCGAACATGGTCATCAAATACACCACCGCAGAGCCCAGGGAAATATACAGCATCAGATTGGGGATGCCTTTGTTCCGATGCTCAAAGAAAAACCGGTTGATCCGGTTGGGTTTGTGCTTCAATGCAGTCAGCTCCTTTATAAACTTTTTACATCATACCAGTTTTATCCTAAAAAGTCCATAGAAGAATTGTAAACAATCCCCACCCACCCTAAACGATAAATTCCAATTTACCGCTGCGTTATTTGGATGGGTTGTAGGGACCGGCCTCCGGGACGGTCCGTTACCGCAGTGCGTAATTGCGGACCGTCGAGGACGCCGGTCCCTACAAGGGTGTACGATAAATATGAATTTGAAGAAATATTCAAAAAATAGTTGACATTTTGGGAAATCCGAGTAAAATATAGTCGAACTGCATACTAGCCTTATCAAGAGTGGTGGAGGGAACGGCCCTGTGAAACCCGGCAACCTGTTAATTCAAGGTGCCAAATCCGTCGGCAAACGAGAGATGAGGATTCGATAGAGCGCACATCGGATTCTCGGTGTGTGCGTTTTTTATTGCGCGAAGAAAGGACGAATGAAAAATGGAAAAAAGATTGTTTACTTCTGAATGTGTCACCTGCGGCCATCCCGACAAGGTGGCAGACAGCATTTCCGATGCCATCCTGGACGCATGCCTGGCCCAGGATGCCGGCTCCCGCGTGGCCTGCGAGACTATGGTCACCACCAATTTCTGCTTGATCTGCGGTGAGATCACCACCAAGGCTGTGGTGGATTATGAGACCATCGCCCGTCGTGTGATCCGTCAGATCGGCTACACCTTCCCCGGCAGCGGCTTCGATGCCGACTCCGTGGAGATCCTCT